>JAFAKZ010000310.1 GCA_019234745.1 Burkholderiales bacterium | reverse complement strand
CGCCCAGGTAGGCCTCGTCGCGGCGCGGTGTCCAGCCGTCCTTGCCTTGCACCTGCAGGGCCGCATTCACGCCGGCGAACAGGCCTTGCGCGGCCGCTTCCTCATAACCGGTCGTGCCGTTGATCTGGCCGGCGAAGAAGAGGCCGTGGAGGGACTTCGTCTCAAAGGTCGCCTTCAGCGCGCGCGGGTCGAAGTAATCGTATTCGATGGCATAGCCGGGGCGCAGGATGTGCGCGTGCTCCAGGCCAGCGATGGAGCGCACGGCGGCCAGCTGGATATCGAAGGGCAGGCTGGTGGAAATGCCGTTCGGGTAGAACTCGTGCGTGGCCAGGCCTTCGGGCTCCAGGAAGATCTGGTGCGAATCCTTGTCCGCGAAGCGGTTGATCTTGTCCTCGATGCTGGGGCAGTAGCGCGGGCCCACGCCCTCGATCACGCCCGTGAACATGGGTGAGCGGTCGAAGCCCGTGCTGATGATCTCGTGCGTGCGCGCGTTCGTGTGCGTGATCCAGCATGGCAGCTGGCGCGGATGCATGGCTCGGTTGCCGCGTACGGAGAACACGGGCACGGGGTCGTCGCCCGGCTGCTCCGTCATCGCACTGAAATCGATGCTGCGGCCGTCGATGCGCGGCGGCGTGCCCGTCTTGAGCCGGCCCACGGGCAGCTGCAATTCGCGCAGGCGCTGCGACAGGGTGAGCGAGGCCGGGTCGCCGGCGCGGCCACCCACGTGATTTTCCAGGCCCACGTGGATCTTGCCGGCGAGGAAGGTGCCAGCCGTCAGTACGATGGCGGGAGCGTCGAAGCGGATCCCGATCTGCGTCACCACGCCCACCACGCGCTCGCCTTCGACCACGATGTCGTCGACGGCCTGCTGGAACAGGGTGAGGTTGGGCTGGTTCTCGATCATGCCGCGGATGGCGGCCTTGTACAGCACGCGATCGGCCTGCGCACGGGTGGCGCGCACGGCCGGGCCCTTGCTCGCGTTGAGCGTGCGGAACTGGATGCCGCCCATATCGGTGGCCAGCGCCATGGCGCCGCCCAGAGCGTCCACTTCCTTGACCAGATGGCCCTTGCCGATGCCGCCGATGGACGGATTGCAGGACATCTGGCCCAAGGTCTCGATATTGTGCGTGAGCAGCAGCGTGCGCACGCCCATGCGGGCGGCAGCGAGCGCGGCTTCGGTGCCGGCGTGGCCGCCACCGATCACGATCACGTCGAAGGACTCAGGATAGCGCATGGCAAGTATCTGAAAACAAACGGCAAAGGGACGGTATTCTACGCCAAATTGCCACCGAGCGGGTGGACGTTGACGTTTGGCCCTGATAGCGCAATATAGAAAACGTAGATTGCGTTTGTGATGACGGCGCCGGTTTCGCCTGTGGGAGGCCCGGTTATCAAGGCTTTCCGCAGCGAGATTGATCGCGCCGGAGGGCTCGTCATGCATGAAAGTACCACACGCCCCGCGGCTGTCGCCGGCCTGTTCTACCCCGGCGACGAGACCGAATTGACCATGACGGTGGCCGACCTGATGCGACAGGTCGAGCCCAAGCCCGTGGCTGCGCCCAAGGCACTGATCGTGCCGCACGCGGGCTATATCTATTCCGGCCCCATCGCCGCCAGTGCCTACAGCCTGCTCGCGCCCTGGCATGCCCGCATCCGCCGCGTGGTGCTGCTGGGCCCCGTGCACCGCGTACCCGTGCGCGGCCTGGCCCTGCCCGGCTGCCGCAGCTTCGCCACGCCCCTGGGCCGGGTCGAGCTGGATCGTGCCGCCTGTGAGCAACTGGCCGATATGCCCCAAGTGACGACCTACCCCGCCGCCCACGCCGCCGAGCACTCGCTGGAAGTGCATCTACCCTTCCTGCAACTGCTGCTGGACGACTTCAAGCTGGTGCCGATGACGGTAGGCGATGCCTCGGCCAAGGAAGTCGCCGAGGTGCTGGAGCGCATCTGGGGCGGCGACGAGACGTTGATCGTGGTCAGCTCCGACCTGTCGCACTACCTGCCCTACCGCCAGGCGCAGGCCGTGGACAGCGCCACCTGCCAACGCATCCTGGCGCTGGATGATGATATCGACCATGAAGCGGCCTGCGGCGCCACGCCCATCCGTGGTCTGCTGGTTGCGGCGCGTGAGCACGGCCTGGAAGCGACCCTGCTGGACCTGCGCAATTCCGGCGATACGGCGGGCGACAAGGCGCGTGTGGTGGGCTACGCGGCCATCGCCTTCACGCCCAGGAACGGCCGCGACAAACTGGGCGAAGCCCTGCTCAAGCTGGCGCGCAACGCCATCGAACAGCGCCTGGGCGTGAACGTGCGACCGGCGCGGGCTGACGCCCCTGGCCTCGACGCCCCAGGCGCCACCTTTGTGACGCTCACGACGGCTGCCGGCCTGCGCGGCTGCATTGGCAGCCTGGAGGCGCAGCGCAAGCTGATGGACGACGTGCGCGAGAACGCCGCCGCTGCCGCCTTCCGCGACCCACGCTTCCCGCCTATCTCGGCGGCCGAATGGCCAGAGGTGCGCGTGGAGGTATCGCTACTGTCGGCGCCCGTAGCGTTCTCCTGCCGCGACGAGGCGGATGCCCTGCGACAATTGCGGCCGGGCGAGGACGGCCTCATCCTGGAATGCGGCGGGCGCCGCGCCACCTTCCTGCCGCAGGTGTGGGAGCAGCTGCCCGAGCCGGCGGAGTTCCTGGCCCAGCTCAAGCGTAAGGCGGGGCTGCCTGGTGACTTCTGGTCGCCAGCCGTGAGTCTGTCGCGCTATACAGTGCGCAAGTGGCGGGAGCCTGAATAGGAGCATCGACCGTGGGCGACTACCCTGCCCGCTGGTGGCACATGCTGGACGATGGCCGCCTGCAGTGCGACCTCTGTCCGCGCGACTGTAGGCTGCACGAGGGCCAGGCGGGGCTATGCTTCGTGCGCGCCCGCAAGGACGACCGCATGGTGCTGACTACCTATGGCCGCTCTTCGGGCTTCTGTATCGACCCCATTGAGAAGAAGCCGCTCAACCATTTCCTGCCCGGCTCCAGCGTACTCAGCTTCGGTACGGCCGGCTGCAACCTGGCCTGCAAGTTCTGCCAGAACTGGGATATTTCCAAGTCGCGCGAGATCGACACACTGGCCGACGCAGCAAGCCCCGAACAGATCGCCGCAGCCGCCGTCGCATCGGGCTGCGCCAGCGTGGCCTATACCTACAACGACCCCGTCATCTTCGCCGAATACGCCATGGATATCGCCGATGCCTGCCGCGAACGTGGCGTGCGTTCCGTGGCCGTCACGGCCGGCTATATCCACGATGCACCCAGGCGCGCGTTCTACGCCAAGATGGATGCGGCGAACGTAGACCTGAAGGGCTTCACGGACGAGTTCTACGTCAAGCTGTGCGGCGGCAAGCTGCAGCCCGTACTCGATACGCTGATCTATCTGAAGAAAGAGACGGACGTCTGGCTCGAAGTCACCACGCTGCTTATCCCCACCAAGAATGACAGCGACGAGGAGCTGAAGCGCATGGTGGACTGGTACTTGGCCAATCTGGGGCCGGACGTACCCCTGCATTTCACCGCCTACCACCCGGACCACAAGCTCACCGACCTGCCGCGCACGCCGGCCGCCACGCTGCGCCGTGCTCGCGATATCGCGCTGGCCGCCGGCCTGCACCACGTCTACACGGGCAATGTAGTGGACACGGAAGGCGGGACGACCTATTGTCCCGGCTGTCGCGCGCCGCTTATCGTGCGCGATTGGCACGCGATACTCAGCTACGCCCTGCACGACGACGGCCGCTGCCCGCACTGCGGCACCGCCATCGCTGGCCGCTTCCGGCACTTCGAGCACGGCTTCGGCCAGCGGCGAATTCCCGTACGCATAGCCTCTTGAGCGTCGCAGCCCCACCGCAACGATGGAGTTTGCCGATGCGCTTTGCCATCACGCTGACCGACCGCTACCTGGGCATCTTCGAAGCCTTCCTCAACGCCGGCTGGGAGCCCGTCAAGCTGTTCACCGCCCCGGTCGATGGGCGCATGTACCACAACAAAGCCAGTGTGGAGCGAGCGGAAAAGCTGGGGATCCCCATCCAGTTCTCGCGCATGCGGGAAGACGACCTGGCCGACCTGCAGCGCCGTCGTTGCGACGCGCTCGTGGTGGCCAGCTACCAGTGGAAGATAGGCGACTGGGAACGCTACGTCCCCTTCGCCGTCAATTTCCACCCCTCGCCACTGCCGGATGGGCGCGGCCCCTACCCTCAGGTGCGCGCCATTCTCGACGGCCACACGGAATGGGGCGTCACTTGTCACAAGCTGGCGCCCGAATTCGACACGGGCGACATCGTCGCGCAGGACCGCTTCCCTCTTGCCCCGGACGAATGCCATGAAAGCCTGGATCTGAAAATCCAGTTCGCCTCGCGCCGCCTGGCCGAGCGCGTGGCAAACAGCTTCGAAGCGCTCTGGTACGTGGCCACACCGCAGGTCGACGGCAGCTACTGGCCGCTGTTTACCGACGCAGATCGTACCCTGGACTTCAAGCGTCCCATTGCCGACTTGCTGCGCCAGACCCGCGCCTTCGGCGAACACGAGTGCTTTGCCACGATCAACGACACGAAGGTCTATGTGCGCCGCGCCGTCGGCTGGCAGGAGCCGCACCGCTTCGCGCCGGGGCATCTGGTGTTGAGTACTACGATGCGCCTAGTGGTAGCGGCGGCGGATGGGTTTATCGGCCTCTTGGAGTGGAGCGTGGTGGCGCCCGACGTGCCGATGGGGAAGATTGGGCGGTGAGCGGAAGGGCACAGCCCACTTCACGCCGCGCATGCGATGCGTGAAATATCGTAGAATCCACGACGGTTCGGTCGCAACATCTTTTTGTATCTGGAGGTAATTTTTGATGAACGTTTATGTGCGCAGGCTCATTTCGGCCCTGCTTTTCTGCGCAGTCTTCTCCACTAGCTCGTTCGCCGCAGATGAAGTCAAGGAGAACGAGGGCGTCCTGATTATCGATGTGCACGCCCGCTTCAGCTTCCAGAACATAAGCGAGAATCATGCCCTCGGGCTGTGGTTGACGAACGCCGCCACGGGCAAATCGTATGGCGGATCGACCGACGCGCTTGGCCTCATGGTAGTGCCGGAAGGCGTCTACTGTCTGGATCAGGTCGAAATGAGCCCTCAAGGCATGGGGACGATGTATTTCTGCAAAGAGCCGTATATCAAGGTAGTACGGGGAAAGCTCAATAACGCAGGGCGCTGGAGCTTCGTTATTGATTCGTCCTTCCGGAATGTCGAACTCAAGGAAAGCCTGGCGGCCCCCGATCAAACGCTGGAGCTGGTCAAGAAGAAATATCCGGATTATTTCTAAGCTACGTTGCGTCTCGACAACGTAACTTGTAGGTCGGAAAACAAGCTTACGCGTTTTCCGACCTGCGGAAGCCTAACGGCGTTCGACGGTTGTTGCTTGGCTTACAACCCCAAACGCTGCCATATCGTCGACACGGCGCCAGCCGCGTTCAGCGTGTAGAAGTGCAAGCCCGGCGCACCGCCGTCTAGTAGCTTGCGACACAAGTCCGTCACCACATCCAACCCCAGGGCTTTGATCGAGGCCACGTCGTCGCCATAGCTTTGCAGCTTGAGGCGCAGCCAGCGGGGGATTTCGGCGCCGCAGGCGTCGGAGAAGCGGGCCAGTTGGCTGAACTGATT
>JAFAKZ010000207.1 GCA_019234745.1 Burkholderiales bacterium | reverse complement strand
GCCCGCTTCGAGCTGATTGCCGAAGTGAAGCGCTCGCTGAAAATCCCCGTGGTAGCAAATGGCGACATCGATTCGCCGGAAAAAGCACACACCGTGCTGAAGCTGACAGGGGCGGACGGCATCATGATCGGGCGGGCGGCGCAGGGCAGGCCGTGGATATTCCGCGAGATCGCGCATTACCTGGAAACAGGTGAGAAGCTGCCGCAGCCCGAGGTCCGCGAGGTGCAGGCCATCCTGGTCGAGCACCTGGAGGACCACTACCGCTTTCACGGGGAGTATTCCGGTTGCCGCATCGCGCGCAAACACATCGCTTGGTACACGGCGGGGCTGCGTGGCAGCAACGCCTTCCGCCAGGCCATGTACGGGCTGGAGTCGACCAGCGCGCAACTTGCGGCCGTGAATACATATTTCGACCAGTTGGCGCTCGTGTCGGAGCGCTTGGTCTATCAAGACGAACAAGCGCTGCAGGCCGCTTGATCCAGTTGCAGTTGAAGGGGGGAACAATAGATGGCTGGCAATGACCACATCTGCCGCGCGGTGCGCGAATCGCTAGAGCAGTACTTCCGCGACCTCGATGGCGAGGCGCCGCAGGCCATCTACGATATGGTGCTGGCCCGCGTTGAGAAGCCCATGCTGGAAGTGGTGCTCGATAAGACCCAGGGCAACCAGACGCGCGCGGCCGAGCTGCTCGGCATCAACCGCAATACCCTGCGCAAGAAGCTGCAGGACCACGACATGATCTGAGCCCCCGCCCGGGGCTCTTCCTTGCACTATATTCAATGCATTCTACGGTGTGGCCAGCAATATTAGCCGCCGCACCGCGCAAGATTTCCATCCAATCGCACGACGAGCAATCACCATGATCAAGATCCAACGCGCGCTGATCAGCGTGTCCGACAAGACCGGCGTCCTTGAATTCGCCCAGGCCCTGGCTGGCTTCGGTGTGGAGATCCTCTCCACGGGCGGCACGGCCAAGCTCTTGGCCGACGCAGGGCTGAAGGTCATCGAAGTGGCTGACTACACGGGCTTCCCGGAAATGTTGGACGGCCGCGTGAAGACGCTGCACCCGAAGATCCACGGCGGCATCCTCGGTCGGCGCGACCTGCCCGAGCACGTGAGCACCATGCAGCAGCACGGCATCGGCAATATCGACCTGGTGTGCGTGAACCTCTACCCCTTCGAAGCGACCATTGCCAAGCCCGGCTGCACTTTCGCCGATGCCATCGAGAACATCGATATTGGCGGCCCCGCCATGGTGCGCTCCTCGGCCAAGAACCACGCCTTCGTCGCCATCGTGACGGACGCGGCCGACTACGCCGGCCTGGTCGACGAGATGAAGGCTAACCACGGCATCCTGGGCGCCAACACGCGCCGCCGCCTGGCGCAGAAGGCGTTCAGCCACACAGCCGCCTACGACGGCGCCATCAGCAACTACCTCACCGCCCTGACGGACGAAGGCGAGAAGCTGGCCTTCCCGAACCGCCTGAACGTGCAGTTCGACAAGGTGCAGGACATGCGGTACGGCGAAAACCCGCACCAGTCCGCCGCCTTCTACCGCGACCTCGATCCGGCGCCGGGCAGCCTGGCCGCCTACCGCCAGCTGCAGGGCAAGGAGCTGAGCTACAACAATATCGCTGATGCGGACGCCGCCTGGGAAGCTGTGAAGGCTTTCGACGAGCCGGCCTGCGTCATCGTCAAGCACGCCAACCCCTGCGGCGTGGCCGTGGCGCTCGATACGCTGACGGCCTACAAGCTGGCCTTCGCCACCGACACGACCAGCGCCTTCGGCGGCATCATCGCCTTCAACCGCGAAGTGGATGCGGCTACCGTGGAAGCGGTCACCGGCCAGTTCCTGGAAGTGCTAATCGCGCCGGCCTTCACGGCTGAGGCCAAGGCCATCATCGCAGCGAAGAAGAACGTGCGCGTGCTGGAAGTGCCGCTCGCCGACGGCGCCAACCGCTTCGACCTCAAGCGCGTAGGCGGCGGCTTGCTCGTGCAGACACCGGACGTGCACCGCATCACCACGGCCGACTTCAAGGTCGTCACCAAGAAGGCGCCGACGCCGCAGCAGATGAACGACCTGCTGTTCGCCTGGCGCGTGGCGCAGTTCGTGAAGTCCAATGCCATCGTGTTCTGCGGGGGTGGCCGCACGCTCGGCGTGGGCGCAGGCCAGATGAGCCGCGTGGACTCCACCCGCATCGCCGCCATCAAGGCCACGAACGCCGGCCTCGACCTCAAGGGTTCCGTGTGCGCCTCCGACGCCTTCTTCCCGTTCCGCGACGGCGTGGACGTGATCGCCGAGAACGGTGTGAGCGCCATCGTGCAGCCGGGTGGCTCCATGCGTGACGAGGAAGTGATTGCGGCGGCGGATGAGCATGGCATTGCCATGGTGGTTACCGGAATCCGCCATTTCCGACACTGAGCTTCGCACCACGCCAAGTAAGAATGGCAGTTACGGAGTGCTGCCGAATCAGGCTTAACTGACCGGCCCCTTCCGCTTGCGGAGTACCGGGAGGGAACCGGTCGCAGTTGGAAATTCGACTGCACTCCGAACATTGCGTAGTAGTAGGGTGTCATTGAGCGCAGCGCAATGGCACCCTACCAATGCGTCATTCCCGCGTAGGCGGGAATCCAGTGCGCTGCGTGAATGGCAACAGGCGCGTGAGCAACCGTTGTTCCACGTGAAACGTGAGGCGTCAGGTGTGTGCAGTAGCCCTCGTTACTGCCCACCCCTCACTCCTTACCGAGGTACAACATGAACGTTCTTATCATCGGCTCCGGCGGTCGTGAACATGCGCTGGCCTGGAAGGCCGCACAATCGCCCCGCGTGGCGAAGGTCTTCGTGGCGCCGGGCAACCCCGGCACCGAACGCGAGCGTGAGCTGACCAATGTGCCGATCACGGATATCGCCGAGCTGGTGGAATTTGCCAAACGCGAGCATGTGGGCCTGACCATTGTCGGACCCGAAGCGCCGCTCGCCGCCGGCGTGGTGGATGCCTTCCGCGCGGCCGGGCTGAAGATCTTCGGCCCGACCAAGGCGGCCGCGCAATTGGAGTCGTCCAAGGACTTCGCCAAGGCTTTCATGCAGCGCCACCATATCCCCACGGCCCAGTACCGGACCTTCTCCGACGCAGCCCAGGCGCACGCCTATGTGAACGAGCACGGCGCACCCATCGTGATCAAGGCCGACGGCCTGGCTGCCGGCAAGGGCGTGATCGTGGCCATGTCCTTGGATGAGGCGCATGCCGCCATCGATACCATGCTGGTGGATAATCGCATGGGCGACGCGGGTGCGCGCGTGGTGATCGAGGACTTCCTCAAGGGCGAGGAAGCGAGCTTTATCGTGATGGTGGACGGGCGCCACGTGCTGGCGCTGGCGAGCAGCCAGGACCACAAGCGCCTCAAGGATCACGACGAAGGCCCGAACACGGGCGGCATGGGCGCCTATTCGCCGGCTCCCGTGGTCACGCCAGAGGTCCATGCGCGCGCCATGCGCGAGGTGATCCTGCCCACGGTGGCCGGCATGGCGGCCGACGGCATTCCCTACACGGGCTTCCTGTACGCCGGCCTGATGGTGGACGAGCACGGCGCCGTGCACGTGGTGGAATTCAACTGCCGCATGGGCGACCCGGAAACGCAGCCCATCATGGCGCGCCTGAAGTCCGACCTCGTCACGCTGGCCGAGCACGCCGCCAACGGCACGCTGGACCAGGTGGAGGCGGAGTGGGACCGCCGCGTCGCGCTGGGCGTGGTGCTGGCCGCGCACGGCTACCCGGACAGCCCGCGCAAGGGTGACATTATTACCGGCCTGCCCAAGGAACACGCGGAAGACGTGCTGGTCTTTCATGCAGGGACGGCGCAACAGGGCGACCATGTCGTCACCAACGGCGGCCGCGTACTGTGCGTCACGGCCCTGGGCGACAGCGTGAAGATGGCGCAGAAACGCGCCTACGACGCCATCGAGCAGATCACCTTCGACGGCATGCAGTTCCGCGGCGATATCGGCTTCCGCGCCATCGCAAAGCGCCCGAGCTGACGGGCAGCAATAGCTGGAAACAAGAAAGGCGAACCCGTGGTTCGCCTTTTTCTTTGCTGCACTGCGCAATAGCCCATGGATGTTCTAGCCTTAGAGAAAGACAGAGGGAGCCCATGATGTCCGCAAGCGCATCCGTCGCCGCGCACCGTGCGCGCTGGCTGGAAGAACAGGAAGTCCGCTATGCCGCGCTCAAGCACGAGCTGCGGCAGGCGTTCGATCCCTGCGGCCTGTGCGGCATCCATGCCAAGGCCGTCGCCTCCTGGCTCAGCAATCCGGTAGAGCTGGCCTCCGCCGCCACCCGCTACACGCACGACTGGCTCACCCTGCAGCAGCAGGCGGTCGAGCGCTTCCTGGGTGCGCCCGATACGGAC
>JAFAKZ010000088.1 GCA_019234745.1 Burkholderiales bacterium | reverse complement strand
TGCCTATCTCATGTTCGGCGTGGTCCGTCCCATCCTGCGCGACGTGATTCGCCCCAAGCAGAACAAGGGTGCGATGGGCGCGGAAGAGGGCGGCGTCGCCCTTACCGCCGAAGAGCTGGCCCAGTCGGAAGTCGAGGCGGAAGTCGTCGCCGAGGCCGAGGCCAACGCCCAGCTGGCCGCTTTCAGCGAGCTGCTGCTGCGCGCCAAGGAAATGGCCAAGGAAGACCCGCGCATGGTCGCTACCATCATTCGCGAATGGCTGACTTCCGACCCGTCCGATCAGAAGATGGGTTAGCGTACGCAAGTTTCACGACGGTCTGCACTGGCAGCGGTCGCAGTGCTGGCGCAAACTATTCATAGTGTCTGGACGGGTGGTGCATGTCGCCGCCTGTCACCTCAAAGTCCTAAGGACCATCCATGGCGAGCAACGAAGAGGCTATCCGCCGCAGTGCCATCCTGCTCATGAGTCTGGGCGAGGAGGCGGCTGTCGAGGTGTTCAAGTACCTCGGCCCGAAAGAGGTGCAGAAGATCGGCCTGGCGATGGCCAATATGGACAACGTCACGCGCGAGCAGGTCGAGGACGTGATGGCCGACTTCCTGGCGGCCACGCAGAACCGCGCCAACTTCGGCGCCGCCGACGAATACATTCGCTCCGTGCTGACCAAGGCGCTGGGCTCGGACAAGGCCGCCAACCTGCTGGACCGTATCCTGCAGGGCGGCGACAACACGGGTATCGAGTCGCTCAAGTGGATGGATTCCGTGGCCGTGGCGGAACTCATCAAGAACGAGCACCCGCAGATCATCGCCACCATCCTTGTGCACCTGGAGCCGGATCAGGTGTCGGAAGTGCTCAACCAATTCGTGGAACGCCTGCGCAACGACGTGCTCTTGCGTATCGCCACGCTGGAAGGCGTCCAGCCGACGGCGCTGCGCGAATTGAACGACGTGCTGACGCAGCTGCTGTCGGGGGCCGATCGCGTGAAGAAGTCTGCCATGGGCGGCGAGGGCATGGCCGCGGAAATCCTCAACTTCATGGGCGGCGTCATCGAAGCCTCTGCGCTCAACGCCATCCGCGAGTACGACCCGGAACTGGCACAGCGCATCCAGGACAAGATGTTCACCTTCGAGAACCTGATCGATGTGGACGACCGCGGCATCCAGCTGCTGTTGCGCGAAATCTCGTCGGAATCGCTCATCGTGGCGATGAAGGGGACGACGGAAGTCCTGCGCAACAAGATATTCAAGAACATGTCGCAGCGCGCCGCCGAAATGCTGCGCGACGACTTCGAGGCCAAGGGCGCCGTCAAGGTGTCGGAAGTGGAAGCGGAGCAGCGCGAAATCCTCAAGGTTGTGCGTCGCTTGGCCGACGAAGGTCAGCTCGCTATTGCGAAGGGTGGCAGTGAAGGCTTCGTTGAGTAATTGTTTCCCGGCTTGCCGGCTTGTACCTAATGGATGAACGATGAAGGCTTGGGGCAGCAAGAAGATATTTCGTGGTTCCGAGCTGGGCGAGGTCGAGCGCTGGCAGGTGGGCGAGTTTCGCGGCCCCTCGGTGCAGCGCCCCTACCTGAGGGACGCCGAACCCGTTGCCGTGGTCGAAGCCGTGCATGAGCCGGTGGCTGAAGAGGAGCCAGCAGAGCCGCTGCCGGAGGAGCCCGTTGGGCCGACGCCCGAGGAGATCGAGGCCATTCGCCAGGCTGCGCGCCTTGAGGGTTATCGCGAAGGCTTCGACAAGGGCAGGGCGGACGGCCATGCGCAGGGCTTGATCGATGGTCGCGCCGAAGGCCATGCGCAGGGCCTGGAAAGTGGCGCCGAGGCTGCGCGTGTCGCCCTGCAGGACGATCTGCGGCAGTTGCGAGAACTGCTGACGCATATCGAATCGTCCACCACCGTATTCGAAGAGGCGCTGGCCGAGCCCGTGCTGACGCTGGCCTTGGGCGCCGCGCGCCAGATGGTTCGCGAGTCGCTGGCGCAACGGCCTGAAGGTATCGTCAAACTGATTCGTGAAGCGCTGGACGGCCTGCCCGAGCTGCAGGGGCCGTTCCGTGTCGAGCTGCATGCCGACGACCTGGCGCTTTGCAAGACACACCTCGTGACCGAGGCGTCGGCGGGACATTGGCGTTTCGATGTCGGCAAGGATATCGAGCGCGGCGGCTGCCGCATCAGCAATCCCAGCCTGGAAATTGACCTGACGCTGCCCACGCGCTGGCGTCGTGTTGTCGAAGCGCTGGGCCGCAGCGACGAGTGGAAGCAGGGCGATGAGCACTGAGCCTGCCACTGGCGCTGCATCCAGGCTGACGCGCTACCTGGAGGACTGCAGCAATACCGTCGACGATATCCGGCCTTGGCTGCCGCGCGGCCGGCTGACGCGTGTGGCAGGTCTCGTGCTGGAGGCGGTGGGCATCAAGTTGCCCGTCGGGGCCAGCTGCCTGGTGCAGTTGCTGTCCGGCCACTCGGTGGAAGCTGAAGTAGTGGGCTTTCATGGCGACCGCATCTTCCTGATGCCGGTGGCCGAAGTATTCGGCCTAGAGCCTGGCGCCTGGGTGATTCCCTACGAGGACGTTTCCAACCGCATACCCCGTTTCGGCCACCCGCGCCGCCTGATGCGCCGCGTGGAGGACCACGGCCGCCAAGTGGCCGTCGGGCCGCATCTGCTCGGCCGCGTGCTGGACGGCTTGGGTCGACCGCTGGACAAGCTCGGCCCACTGATGACGGATGCCTATGTGCCGCTGTTCTCGCGGCCCTTCAATCCACTTGACCGCGTGCCTGTTACGGAAGTGCTGGACGTGGGCGTGCGTGCCATCAACGGCATGCTCACCGTAGGCCGCGGCCAACGCCTGGGGTTGTTCTCCGGTTCCGGTATCGGCAAGAGCGTGCTGCTCGGGATGATGGCGCGCTACACGACGGCCGACGTCGTCGTCGTGGGGTTGATCGGCGAGAGGGGCCGCGAGGTGAAGGATTTTATCGAGAACATCCTGGGCGAGGAGGGCCTGCGCCGTTCCGTCGTCGTCGCCGCCCCGGCCGATACACCGCCGCTGCTGCGCCTGCATGGGGCGGCCTACGCCACGGCCATCGCGGAATATTTCCGTGACCAGGGCGCCAATGTGCTGCTGATCATGGATTCCCTCACCCGTTACGCCATGGCCCAGCGCGAGATCGCCCTTGCCGTTGGAGAGCCGCCGGCCACCAAGGGCTACCCCCCATCCGTGTTCGCCAAGCTGCCCGCCCTGGTGGAGCGGGCGGGTACAGGAAAGAAGGGTAGTGGCTCGATCACCGCCTTCTATACCGTGCTGAGCGAAGGCGACGACCAGCAGGACCCGGTGGCCGACAGCGCGCGCGCCATCCTGGATGGCCACATCGTCCTGTCGCGCCAGCTGGCCGATGCCGGCCACTATCCGGCCATCGACATCGAGCAATCGATCAGCCGGGTGATGACGGATATCATCGAACCACAGGAATTCGAACAGATCCGCCGCTTCAAGCAGCTCTACACGCGCTACCAGCGCAGCCGTGACCTGATCAGCGTGGGCGCCTATGTGCGCGGCTCCGACCCGCTGCTGGACGAAGCCATCATGCGCATGCCCGCCTTTGAGGGTTATCTGCAGCAGAGCATGCATGAGAGCGAAAGCTACGATGGGGCGCGTATCAAGATGGCGTCCATGTTCGGGGGCTAACTAGGTGACCAAGCGCTTCCAGTTCGCCTTTCTGCTGCAGCGCGCCGTCGACCAGCGCAATGAGGCGGCGCTCGCCATCGGCGCCGCGGTGGAACGCTTGCGCCAGGCCAGGGACCGTCATGGCCAGATCGAACAGTACCGCGCCGAATATCGGGTACGCCTGGAAACGAACGGCCGGCAGGGCATGGCCATCCATCAGTGGACGGACTACCAGCTTTTTCTCACCAAGCTCAATACGGCGGTGGACCAGCAGTTCCACGAGATCAGGCGCTGCGAGAATCTGCTGGAGCAGGCCAAGGCCGTGTGGATGGAGCGCGAAAAGGAAGTAAAGGCGTTCGAGACGCTGCAGGAGCGCCATGAAGAGCGGGAACAGAAGCGCGAGTCCCGCATCGAGCAGAAGATGTCGGATGAATGGGCGGCGAACCTGCACCGCCAGCGTCGTAGCAACGAGTCCTGATCTACCGGGGCTCCCCTGGCATCGTCCTTGCTTTGTGATGTCCGAAACCGCCCTCACGGCGCGAAACAAGGATATCGCGATGGCTGCATCGACATCGAATCTGGTACTGAACCTCACCACCACTAACAACAATCAGGTGGCGGTGGCGCCGAGTCGCGGCAATAGCGACCAGTCCGACCAGTTCAGCGCCACGCTCACGCAGCAAATGCAGGCGCGGCAGGCGGAAGAGGCCAGCTATACCAGCAATGCAACGGTGAACAACACCACGCCGGCCGCTGCAAGCAATCCCAGCCCGGCTGCCGGCCCCGCGCCTACCAGCAGCAGTACGACGACGAGCAACGCGGCCCAGGCTGCGGCTCAATCCAGCCAAGACGACAACAGCAATACGGCTAGCGCCAGCGCCACGACGACGGCCAACGTTGGCACCGGTACGCAAGCGTCGTCCAGCACATCCGGTAGCAGCACGACGGGCAACAGCGGTCAGGCCAGCCACGCGAACAATAAGAGCAACAACAATAACCAGGGCGACGACCAGACAACGGCACAGCAGGCCGCCGTGGCCAATGCCCAACTCCAGGTCTATGTGGCGCAGGGCCTGCAGTTCGCCCAGGCGGATGCAGATGCCTCCGCCAAGGAAGGCGGGCTTACCAAGGCGGAAGGCCTTGCCGACATGCTGACCGGCGGCGACGGGAAAGCACATCTGCACTTGGCCGCCGGCAAGGCAGACGTGGCCGATGCCAACGATGGCAAGGCGTCTAGCGACAAGAGCACCGATCTCTCGGCAAAACTCGACACGGAGCGGCAAGCCTTGCCGGCCGGCGATGCTGCGTCCAGTCGAGCCAACGCGAGCTTTGCAGATCTGCTAGAGCAGCGGGTCCAATCGGTCGATGCTAGCGTTGCACGCCAGCAAATCGCTACCCCGGTCATCGCACAGCGCCTCGACAACACCAAGAGCAGCGACGGCGGCGATCCACTTAAGGCTGCGGGCACGATTTACGAGCCGGTGGGCAGCGATGGCTGGGACCATGCGCTCGGCAACAAGATGGTGATGATGGTCAGCAACGACCAGCAAGAAGTGGAATTGCAGCTCAACCCGCCGCACCTGGGCCCGATGGAGGTGAAGCTGAGCCTGGACCAGAACCAGGCCAGCGTGACTTTCGTCGCACAGCACGCGCCCGTGCGCGAGGCGATCGAGGCATCCATGCCCCGGTTGACGCAGATGATGGCGGAAAGCGGCATCCAGCTGGCGCAAAGCAATGTACAGGCGCGCAGCGAGGGTAGCGGCGGCCAGTCGTCCGGTCAAAGCAATCGTCGCGGCGGCGGTGTGCGTGCCATCGACAACCAGGAAACCAAGGTAAATACAGGCAACTGGCGTAGCAGCCTGGTGGGCGGCTTGCCGGGTAACGTGAATCTGTTTGTGTAAGCGGGGTGTTCGGGGAATATTTTCGGGAAGCTAGCCAAAGCCGCGCCAGTGCTTGTTAGCATAGCGTGTTTGCTTTATAACTCGGCTAGGGTCGAACAGAACTGTCGGCCCGCTCCAGTAGGCTACGTATCCCCGGAAAGGACGATTTCCCATGGCAGAGGCCAAGAAACCTGCGCCGCAAGCAGAACCCGCCGATAGCGGCAAGGGCAAGAAGAACACCATTCTCTACATCGTCATCGGTTTGCTGGTGTTGGCGTTGGTAGCGGTAACGGTCATTGGGGGTATCGTGTACCTCAATTTCCAGGCGGAAAAGGCGAATGGCGATACGGTAGCTTCTGCAGACCACGATGGCGACAAGTCGAAGGAAAAGAAGGAAGCGAAGAAAGAGAAGTCGGACGAGCCGCCCGTATTCGAGAAGCTGGATACGTTCACCGTCAACCTCCAGGGAGGGACGGTGCTCCAGACCGAAATCGACGTACGGCTCTCCAGCGAGAAGCAGAAGGACGTCATCAAGAATTTCCTTCCGCGCATCAGCAGCCAGGTCAACCTGTTGCTGGGCTCCAAGAAGCCCGAAGACATCGCGACGACCGAAGGCAAGCTGAAGCTGATGGGCGAGTTGAAGCAAAGTATCAACAAGGCATTGGGTGCCAAGACGGACGAAGAAGGCGTGATGGAGGTCGATTTCAAAACCTTTATCGTGCAGTAGGCGTCTAACACCCAATTGGGTGTTAGACGTGAGTAAAAGAGGCAAAGAGCATGGCTGACGATATCCTTTCCCAGGAAGAGGTAGATGCCCTCCTGCGAGGGGTGACGGGTGAAGACGACGAAGCGGACGAGGGGCTGGACTCCTCTGCCATTCGCGCGTACGACATCGGCCGCCAGGAACGTATCGTCCGTGGCCGGATGCCGACGCTCGAAGTCATCAACGAGCGCTTCGCCCGCAACCTGCGTATCGGCCTGTTCAACTTCATGCGCCGCTCGGCCGAGATCTCGGTGGGGCCGGTGCGCGTGCAGAAATACAGCGAATTCATCCGCAATCTGGTCGTCCCGACCAACCTCAACCTGATCCACATGAAGCCCCTGCGCGGTACGGGCCTGTTCATCTTCGACCCGGACTTCGTGTTCCTGGTGGTGGACAATATGTTCGGCTCCGATGGCCGTTATCACGTGCGGGTGGAAGGGCGGGACTTTACGCCTACCGAGCAGCGCATCATCCAGCGCCTGCTCGAAGTGGTGATGGACGAGTACCGTAAGGCCTGGGAGCCCGTATTCAAGACCGAGTTCACCTACGTGCGCTCGGAAATGAACACGCAGTTCGCCAATATCGCCACGCCCACGGAAGTGGTGGTCGCCTTTACGTTCAAGATCGAGCTTGGTTCAGGTGGCGGCGACTTCCACGTTTGCTTCCCCTACTCGATGATCGAGCCCTTGCGCGATCTGTTGTACAGCTCCATGCAGGCCGACCGCATGGAAGCGGACAATCGCTGGCTCAAGCTACTGACGCGCCAGGTGCAGACGGCCGAAGTGGACTTGATCGCCAATCTCGGCACAGCACAAATTACCTTGGGCGAGATCATCGACCTAAAGGCGGGCGACGTGATCGGGATCGACATTCCCGAAACGATCACGGCCGAAGTGGATGGGGTGCCTCTCTTGGAAGGGCACTACGGGGTGTTGCGCGGCCAATACGCCTTCAAGGTGGAGAAAGTGCTGACTACGCCGGAAGAATTGATGATGGACGAAGAGCCGCTCCTAGAGGAGAAGAACTATGAGTAACGAATCCGAAGAGCAAGGGCTGGACGACTGGGCAGCGGCACTCGCCGAACAACAGCAGCATGAAGCGGCTGCGATGGAGGCGGCTACATCGGCCACGGCCGCCGCGCCGATGATGGGTGGCGGGTCGGGCGTTGCACCTGCCGACATCTTCCAGCGCTTCGACAACGAGCCGGAACGCCCCACGGGGCCGTCCAGCATCGATATGATCATGGACATCCCCGTCACCATGACCGTGGAGTTGGGTCGCACCAAGATCGCCATCCGCAGCCTTCTGCAACTCGCCCAAGGCTCGGTCGTGGAGCTGGATGGATTGGCGGGCGAGCCAATGGATGTTATGGTGAACGGGTGTTTGATAGCCCAGGGTGAGGTAGTGGTCGTGAACGACAAATTCGGTATCCGCCTGACCGACATCATTACGCCGGCCGAACGCATCCGGCGACTGCACAAATAACGCCACCTATGCGTTTTCCCCTTATCGCCGCCGCCTTCTTGGCGGCGTTGCACGTTGGTGCCGAGACGGCGGCGGCTGCCAGCACGGCCGCGCTTGGCCAGGCACCTCAGCCATCTGTCTTCGGTGCATTCCAAGTCTTTTTCGCCTTGATTATCGTACTGGGCGCCATCTTCGCCTGCGCCTGGCTGCTGCGCCGCATCGGCCCCGGCCAGACGGGCGGCAGCGCGCAGATGCGCGTGATCAGCGGTGTCATGGTCGGTGCCAAGGAGCGGGTCGTCATCGTCGAGGTGCGCGATACCTGGCTGGTGCTGGGCGTGACGCCGGCGGAGGTTTCCACCCTGCACACGATGCCCAAGCCGGCCGATGCCGACAGCGCCCAGCCGGCCACGCTGCCGTTTGCCGAGCGCTTCGCCAGTGCACTGAAGCGTCGTACACAGGCAGCCGCACCGGCCGATGGCGAGGTGCAACCATGAGGCGCGCGCTCCCCTGGATGATGCTGGCCCTCTTGGTGCTGCCGGCGCTGGCTGCCGATGCGCCTGGCCTGCCGCTGATGACGAGCCAATCAGCTGGTGGCGGGCAAGCCTACAGCCTGCAGCTGCAGACGCTGCTATTCCTCACCAGCCTCACCTTCCTGCCCGCCATCCTGCTGATGATGACGGCCTTCACGCGCATCGTCATCGTGCTGTCGCTGCTGCGCCAGGCCATCGGCACCATGCAGGCGCCACCTAACCAGGTCATTGTCGGGCTCTCACTCTTCCTCACTGTATTCGTGATGTCGCCCGTGCTCGACAAGATCTGGACGGACGCCTACCAGCCCTACGACCAGAACAAGATCAGTTTCAACGAGGCCATCGACAAGGCGTCCGTACCACTCAAGAAGTTCATGCTGCGCCAGACGCGGCAGAAAGACCTGGGCCTGTTTATCGAGATGTCCGGCAGCGCACGGCCCAAGACGCAGGACGACGTGAGTCTGAAGGTACTGGTGCCGGCCTATGTGACGAGCGAGTTGAAGACGGCCTTCCAGATCGCCTTCCTCGTCTTCATCCCCTTCTTGATCATCGATATGGTCGTGGCCAGCGTACTGATGTCCATGGGCATGATGATGCTGTCGCCGGTGACCATTTCATTGCCGTTCAAGATCATGCTGTTCGTGCTGGTGGACGGCTGGACCTTGCTGATATCGTCATTGGTGCAGAGCTTCTACGTGTAGGGTCGAGGAAAGCCATGACTCCCGAATCCGTCATCACCATCATCCAGCGTGCCTTCGAGGTCATGATCCTGCTGGGCGGCCCCTTGCTGCTTGGGGGCCTCGCGGTGGGCTTGATCGTCAGCATCTTCCAGGCAGCTACGCAGATCAACGAAGCGACGCTGTCCTTCATCCCTAAGCTCCTGACGACGTTCCTGATCGCTATGTTGGCTGGCCCGTGGATGCTATCAGTGATCATGGACTACACGATCCGCTTGTTCAAAAGCATCCCAACGATGATTGGCTAGGGTCGTGTTTACTGTAACGGACGCCCAGATCAACGCCTGGCTGGCAGTCCTGCTCTGGCCTTTCTTCCGCATCCTCGGCGTGATGTCGGTCGACCCCTTCCTGTCTACACGCGGCATACCTGTGCGCGTGCGCATCGGCCTGGCCATGATGATGACCATCCTCATTGCCAATACCATCCCGCCCATGCCCAAGGTGCCTGCCATATCCGCATTGGGCATGGTCATCATCATGGAGCAGATCGTCATCGGCGCCGCGCTGGGCTATGTGATGCGCATCGTGTTCACATCCATCGAAATGGCGGGCAACATGATTGGCCTGCAGATGGGCCTGGGCTTCGCCAGTTTCTTCGATCCGCAACATGGCGCCAATACGGCCGTCGTGGCGCAGCTCGCCAGCCTGCTCACCCTGCTGCTGTTTCTGTCCATGGACGGGCACCTGGTGGTGATCCAGACCATGGTGAAGAGCTTCGAATTGATCCCCATCTCCGACCAGATCATGACCGCGGGTGCGCTCAAGACGCTCGTATCTTGGAGCGGCGAGATATTCAAGATGGGCGTGCTGCTAGCCTTGCCGGTGCTCGCGGCACTCTTGATCACCAACTTGTCGATCGGCGTGATGAACCGCGCGGCGCCGCAGTTCAACGTATTTGCGGTTGGCTTTCCGCTCACGATGAGCGTGGGATTCGCCGCGTTGTATTTTTCCCTGCCCCAGTTCGCCGGGCACGTTCACCGTCTGGTTATCGAGGCCACGCAGATGGCCTATGCCCTGGCGCATCAAATGGGCGGTGCTGCCGCCGTACCGAAGCCTTGAGCGCTTGAATCGCCGGCAATAAAAAGGGATCGCCGAAGCGATCCCTTTCCCATACTGGTTTCAGCGCCAGTTGCTTATTGCCCAGACTGCGCGGCTGCGTCTACCGCGGCGCTTTCCTGGGCGGCTATGTTCGCCGAGGTGTGGACTGAATGCACGGCGTGCTTGGCCGATGCTACGGCTGCCCGCGTGTTCGCCTTTGCTTGTGCGCTAGCCGAACCAGCGAATGCCACACTGGCCTGGGCAGCCTTGTTCGTCGTGCTGACTGCCGCGTCGCCCGCCGCATTCACGTCACCGTGTGCGCGTACATAGGCACGCTTCACCGCTTCCATACCCGAATCGTGGGGAGGAACGCGTACGCTGACGTCGTCCGACGAACGCGTGTACATATAGGCCGCGGTCTGACCGGTGATCGAAGGCATGGTCGCGCCTGTTACCTGCGTTTGGCCGCTCGCCGCGGTGTTAGCGCTGCCTTGCGCCTGCACGTTGGCGGACGACGTATTGGCCGAAGCCCCGGCACCCGCGCTGGACGATGACGTTGCCCCGACGGCTGAGCCGACGTTCGCCGTGGCGGCACCCATGCCGGTATTGCTCATCAGGCTGGTGGCGCTGCTATTGGACAGCGAAGCGCCCGTCGATACGGAGGGAGGCGGTGGCGGCGGAGGGGGGGTGACCGCCGCGCCGAGCTGACCGGTAAGCTGGCCTGTGAACTGCGTGGCGCCCGCCAGGCCCAAGCCTGCGGCCGATGCCGTCGCTGCCCAGATCGCCAGAATGCTCACGCCAGGTGCAAGGAGTTTGGTAGATCTCATGATGGCCTCCAGTAAAGTGTTTCGGTACTGCGTTGCTTCCCACGTTGGTATCGTCATCGAGACGCAATGCGCCGTGACGTGAGGGCAGTTAAGCATCGGAAAGCTGAAGGCTTGCTGAACGTCGTCCGTGAAAACTGGCCATGTGAATTTGCCATAGGGGCGCGATCAAGACGTATCATGGCGCCCTTGTCTTATAAATAAGGCGCTGCCGCGCCGCAGGACTACCATGGATTTCGATATTGCCATCCTGACCGACGCCCGCTACGTCGATCCCGACCCAACCGTGCCCTACGACTGCCAGATCCTCTTGGAGGAGGCCTGGCTTGTGCACTACCTGGGTCAGCTCGGCTTGCGCGCCAAGCGCGTAGCATGGGACGACCGCAGCGTGAACTGGTCGGTGGTACGCGGTGCCGTGTTGCGCAGCACCTGGGATTATTTCGACCGCTTCGACGAATTTTCGCCCTGGCTGGAAGGCGTGGCGCGCCTCACGCGGTTGGTGAACCGCTACGACCTGCTGCAGTGGAATATGGACAAGCGCTATCTGGCCGACCTGGCGGAGCAGGGTGTGGATATCGTGCCGACGCGCTATTTCGAGCGCCGGCAGGCCTGCGACCTGGCCGCGGAAATGCGGCGCTTCGGTTGGACGGAGGCCGTGATGAAGCCTGTCGTTTCCGGTGCCGCTCGCCTGACTTTCCGCATCGACAGCCAGAATATCGCCGACATGCAGGCGACGTTCGAGCGCTGCATTGCGGAGGAGGCCATGATGCTGCAGCCCTTTATGCGTTCCGTCATGGAACAGGGTGAGATCAGCCTGATGGTGGTCGACGGCCAGCATACACACGCGATCCGCAAGACGCCTAAGGCGGGCGACTTCCGCGTGCAGGACGACCACGGCGGCACCGTACATCCCCATATTGCGACGGCGGAGGAGGTCGCCTTTGCGGAGAACGCCGTCGCAGCTTGCCCCGTGGTACCGGCCTATGCCCGCGTCGATCTCGTGCGTGATGCAGCCAGCAAGCTGCGCGTGATGGAGATGGAACTGGTCGAGCCGGAAATGTTCTTCCGCTTTTGCCCTGCGTCGGCGCAGCGCTTGGCGGCGGCGATTGCCGCGCGCCTCGGGTAGGTTGGGTAGAGCGCAGCGCAACCCAACAGGTACTCGCTGATCCGTTGGGTTTCGCTGCGCTCTACCCAAGCTACGACGGCTACCGACTCTAAATACCATTCTCCGCATCGCGGATCGCCTGGTGCGTGGCGTGGATGGCGTCGTCCAGGTGATGGATGGCGCGATCGCGCAGGCCGCGCGTAGCAGGGTCGTCTTCTTCGCGCGCGATATCGCTATGCGCCTTGCCCAGCAATTCGTCCGCGCGATGCAGCCGGCCCTTGTGGTCCAGGCGCTCATCAATGGGCGGATGGTCGTCCAGGTTCTTGCCATCGTCGATGGCGGCGTGCTTGATCTCGTTGATCGTTTCGTCGATGCGCGTGATGGCCACATCTTCATCGCCGCTGACACGTGCATCGCCGGGACGGTGGGCAATCAGCCAGCGGGCGGCGCGCAGATCGCTCAGGGCGTGCAGGTAGGCAGGGTGCTCGGCGTGGCGTACTTCCACGACCCGGGTGGCGCAGCCGGCCAGTGCGGCAAGCAGGGCGCCGGCGAGCGGCA
>JAFAKZ010000580.1 GCA_019234745.1 Burkholderiales bacterium | reverse complement strand
GCAACTGGTCCACCTCACCTCCAAGGAGCACTAAATGGCTACGCAACGCACTCTCTTCAAAGGCGGCACCATCCTTACGCTGGATGCCAAGGTTCCCAATCTCGCCGTGGGCGATGTCCTGATCCAGGACGGCCGCATCGCTGCGGTCGGCCCGAACCTGCAGGCCGACGATGCCCAGCTCATCGATGCCGCCGGCCACATCGTCATGCCAGGCCTGGTCGATGCCCACCACCACATGTGGCTCGGCGCAATGCGCCGCATGATGCCGAACGTGGACGACCTGTTCGCCTACATCGATGTCGTCGCCGAACAGCTTGGCGCACACTATCGCCCGCTGGACATGTACCTGAGCACCAAGCTCACGGCCGCCGCCGCGCTGGACGCCGGCATTACCACGATCATCGATGCCTGCCACAGTTCGCGCAGCCCCGGGCACACCGATGCCGCGCTCGACGCGCTGGAGGAGACCGGCATCCGTGCGCTGCACATGGTCGGCGCCGCCATGGACAAGAAAGCTTCTGCCGCCCACCTCCCAGCCGACCTGCAGCGCTTGGCGCAGAACTGGAACAACACCGGCAGCCTGGTGCACGTAGGCTTGTTCGGCCAGCTCAACCTCGACTGGTGGAAGGTCGCCCGTGAACTGGATATGCGCATTCTGACCGAGTTCATCGGCGACCTGGCCAAGCTCGGACCGGAATTCGCCCAGCCCGGCGTACTGGGCACGCACAACATCTTCAACCACTGCACGCGCGTGCCGCTGGAGACCTGGAAGCTGCTGGCCGACACAGGCGTGAACATCACCATCAACCCGCGCTCGGACGCACTGTTCGGCTTCGACGACGAAACCTTTGCCTATCAGCTGGCCGTCGATCACGGCTTGGCACCGGCCCTGGGCGTCGACCTGGACACGGCCTTCGGCAGCGATATGTTCGGCGAAATGCATGCCCTGTTCGGGCAGCAGCGCTCGGCCATGCGCTACCGGCGCTTCCGCGGTGAAGTCGACGCACCCGCGCCGATCTCCGTCGAAGCGGTGCTGGAGGCGGCGACGATCAACGGCGCCCGTGCCGCCGGCCTGGAAGATCAAGTCGGCACACTGACTCCGGGCAAGCAGGCCGACATCATCATGGTCCGCACCAACGGCGTGGCCGTCTTCCCCGTGACCAACGCCGTCGGCACGATCGTCCATGCGGTCGAGCGCGCGGACGTGGACACCGTGATGGTGGCAGGCACGTTGCGCAAGCGTGGCGGCCAACTGCTGGGTATTGACCTGGCCAAGCTCAATACGGAGGTCACCGCTTCGCGCGACTACCTCCTTGACGCAAGCGCTTACCGCGCCGACCTCTTCAGTACGGCCGCATAGCGCGTCCAGGCGGCTCGGCCTACCGGGCCGCCTTCGTCATTCAGATCACAGGAGAATGTCATGAAAACACTCACCGTGGAGCAGGCGGCGCAGGCCGACGCGCATGCCCACTTGTCCCACCCGGCACCGGGCATCATCGCCGCACTGTTCTGCGGCTATCTGGCCGTCGGCTTTCCCCTGCCCGTCATCCCGCTGTTCGTGCATGATCGCCTTGGCTTCAGCAACCTCGTGGTCGGGCTGGTGATCGGCGTGCAGTTCCTGGCAACCGTGCTCACTCGAGGCTATGCCGGTCGCCTGACAGATCAACAAGGTGGCAAGCGCTCTGCGCTGCAAGGTGCGGCTGTCACCGCCGTCGCGGGGCTGCTCTATTGGATCGCCGCCCTGCCCGGCATATCACCGACAGTCAGCCTGGTCATCCTCATTGCCGGCCGCCTAACGGCTGGTTTTGGCGAAAGCCAGTTCGTTACCGGCTGCGTGTCCTGGTCGATCGCCTCGGTAGGCCCGCGTCGCGCCGGCATGTCCATGTCCTGGACCGGCATCGCCATGTTTGCCGCACTCTCGATCGGTGCGCCGATCGGCCTGTCCTTGTACCAGCGCCATGGCCTCCCTGTTGCCATGATCGCTTGCATCGCCGCACCCACGCTCGCTGCGCTGATCGCGCTGGGCTCGACGTCCTATCTATCGCCCGGCGGTACGCGGCTACCGTTCCACCGCGTTGTGAGTCGCATTTGGCGCGAAGGCCTCGGGCTGATGCTTCAGGGAGTCGGCCTGTCTGGGCTCACAGCGTTCGCGTCACTGTACTTTGCGGCGCAACACTGGAGCCATGCGGGTTTGGTGATGACTGCCTTCGGCGTCGGCTTCATCCTCGTGCGCATCATGCTGGGGCATCTGCCCGACCGAATGGGCGGCTACCGGGTTGCAGTGTGGTCACTGGCTGCCGAAGCTATCGGTCAGGCCTTGCTATGGTTTGCGCCAAACGCAGACGTGGCGCTTGCTGGCGCACTGGTGACGGGACTCGGCTGCGCGCTGGTGTTCCCGGCGCTGGGAGTCGAGCTGCTCAAGCGGGTGCCGGTCGCCAACCGCGGCAGCGCCATGGGCGCATTCGTGGCTTTTCTCGACATTGCCTATGGCATCGCGGGCCCGGTGGCGGGCACCATTGCGGGGAGTTTTGGCTATGCCTCCGTCTACCTGTTCGGCATGGCCTGTGCGCTGATGGGCGCAGTGCTGGCCGCCACCTCGCGCACTACACATTCTTGAACATCACGCATTGCCGGTCGGGCACAGCCCACCGGCCGTCACACGGAGCAAATCATGTCTCGCATCTTTATTTCCGGCTCATCCACCGGCCTGGGCCTGATGGCCGCCGAATTGCTGGTTCAACAAGGGCACAAGGTTGTACTGCATGCCCGCAACGCCGATCGTGCGTGGGAGGCCAAACGCGCCTTGCCACAAGCAGAGGCGGTAGTCGTCGGCGACCTGGAGACGATTGAAGGCTGCATGGGCGTCGCCAACAAGGTCAACGCTCTTGGGCGCTTCGACGCGGTGATACACAACGCGGCCGTCGGCTACCGCGAAGGCCACCGCCTGACGGCAGATGGCTTGCCGCACGTCTTCGCCATCAACATGCTGTCGCCCTACATCCTTACTGCGTTGATGGAACGTCCAGATCGTCTCGTCTATCTGAGTTCCGGCATGCATCACCACGCCAGTGCCAATCTGGACGACATCCTCTGGCGCAAGCGTCGTTGGAACGGGTCCGAAGCCTATGCCGAGAGCAAGCTGCACGACGCGATGCTGGCTTTCACCATTGCGCGCCGTTGGCCGGAGGTACGCGCCAACGCTCTGGA
>JAFAKZ010000522.1 GCA_019234745.1 Burkholderiales bacterium | reverse complement strand
GCGGCAGGCGAGCGACGTGTGGCAGGTGGGCGATATCCAGATCGAACACCGCGGCCATACGGCGCGGCTCGACGGCATGACGCTGGAGCTCTCGCCGCGCGAGTTCCGCCTGATATTGGAGCTTGCGCGCGAGCCGGGGCAGGTCGTGCAGAAGCGCGACCTGGCGCAGCGCCTGGAGCCCTTGGGCGACCCGGTGGATTTCGCCGCCATCGATGTACACATGTCCAATCTGCGCCGCAAGATCGGTGCGCATCGCATCCAGACCGTGCGCGGCGTCGGCTACCGCTTGCTGCCATGAAGAATCTGTTGCGCCCCACCTTGGTAAGGCGCCTCGTGCTGGCCGTGGTGCTTGCGCTGGGCGTGGTCTGGCTCGTTCTGGTCGCCTACCAGTACGCCGAGGATCGCAGCTCGCGTTATGGCATGAGCGGCTTCATGGATTACCAGATGACGGCCTTCAAGGAGATCGACACCTTGCCGGAGGCCTACCAGTTCGGCGTATCGCTGGAGCGCGAATTCAACCGTGGCCGGCGCTTTGACGGGCGGCCCGACGCACTGATGGAAGTGTCGGACCACCACGGCCACCGCCCGCTCTGGATGACGGACGAGCCCATGCCGGGCCGCACAGGCGAAGTCGTACCCATGCATGTGTACGATCGCGACTACCTGGTTTACCGGGGCGACACCAATCTGTGGACCTTCCAGGTGGCCTATCCGGTACTCACGCTGCGCGAACTCTTCGTCTGGGCGGGCAGCATCATCGGCCTGCGCCTAGTCATGGCCTTTCCGCTCATCGTGCTGCCCATCTGGTTCGCCATCACGCGCGGCTTGCGCCCCTTGCGGCGCCTGTCGGCACTGGTGGCGGCGCGCGGTACGGACGACTTGTCGCCCGTCGCCTTCGACGCACGCTACGGTGAGCTGCAGCCGCTGGTGCATTCCATCGACGGGTTGATGGCGCAGTTGCGCCAGAAGATCGCGCGCGAGCACGCCTTTGTGCAGGATGCGGCGCACGAATTGCGTACGCCCATGGCGGTGATTTCCGCCCACGTGCACGTGCTGGCCAAGGCGCAGACAGAGGCGGAAAAAGCAGAAGCGGAACAGTATCTCGACCGCGCCGTTGCGCGCGCCTCGCACCTGATCGAGCAACTGTTGGATCTCGCCCGGCTGGAAGGCACGGCCTTGCGCGACGCAAGCAGTGTTGATCTGGCCGAAATTACGCGCCAGTCGTTGGCGGACGCGGCGCCGTTGGCGCACGCCCGCGAGATCGACCTGGCCCTGCATGCGCCGGACGCACTGCCACATGCCCTGCCGCTGGCGCCGTTCAAGTCCATACTCGACAACCTACTGCACAACGCCATCCGCTATATCGAGCGCGGCGGCAAGGTCGTGGTGGGCTTGCAATGCGAGCCCGATATGCTGGTATTGAGCGTAGCCGACGACGGCCCGGGTATAGCGGCTGGCGATCAAGCCCACGTATTCGAGCGCTTCTACCGCGGGCGTGGCCACGATGCATCCGGTTCCGGCCTGGGGCTGGCCATCGTCCGGCAAGCGGCGGCGCGACTGGGCGGCAGCGTTGCGCTCGGTACCGGGCTTGATGGGCGCGGCTGCGGGTTTGTCGTGCGCATCCCCGCTGCATCGTGAACGCGGCGCAGCGCCCTGCCGGTCAGGGCTTGGGTTCCTCAGGATTTGGCGGCACACGCTGCTCCGGCTCCCGCTCGATGTAGGTCACGCCGAGCACCTTGTGCGCCCAGCGAATACCCTTGATCTCGAACACCGTGCACACAAGCAGGTGCGCCATCCACAGCAGCACCATCGCTTGATAGAGCATATGCGCCTTCTGGAAGGGCGTATCGGCCAGCCAACCCGCGGCAAACCAGTGCGGCAGTGCAAATATGATGGCGTAGGTGAGGGACGCGACGAAGGTCAACTCTTCGGGCAGGATGCCTCCGGAAAGCCACATCATGACGTTCAACACCACCGGGATGCTGGCTAGCACGATACCGGTCCCGTCCAGCCTGGCTGGATCGGGTACATGGCCATGCTTGGGTAGCTGCAACTTGGGCAGTCCGTGGGCGATGACGAGGGCGGCAAGCGAACTCATCAGCGCGCCGGATAGGCGAAGTTCCAGGCGCTGCATGGCAAGCTCCGCGATGGATGTGACGCCCTCAATATAGCGCCGAGGCGGTCGCCCTACGTCGTACGGCCAAACCGTTCGTCTAGAAAGCCCAGCATCGCCTTTACCTTGGCCTGATGCTGTCGGCCGGGTGGGTAGAGCGCTGTGAGCGGCAGCGTTTCGTCCTCGTGGAATGCCGCCAGCAAGGGCACAAGGTTGCCACACGCCAAAGCCCCCGCTGCGACGCTCGAGGTCAGCCTTGCGATCCCGGCGCTCGCCAGTGCCAGAATGAGGACCGACTCCGCGCTGTCGGCCCGTACGCGCGCGCCCACCTCGATATGCTTCGACTCGCCGCCGATGCGGAAGGGCCAGCGGTTTGCGCCCGGTACGCCGGCGACCGTCAGACATTGATGTTGCACGAGCTCGTCCGGGTGCTTTGGTATGCCATGCTTCGCCAGGTAGGGCGGCGCCGCGCAGACGACGCGGCCAAGTGTGGCGATCGGGTGGGCGACCAAGTTGAGGTCGGCGCGCAACGCCCCCGTGCGGATGGCGAGGTCGAAAGCATCGCGGCCGGGGTCGGCAAAGTGGTCGGTGACGGTCAGCTCCACTTCCACCTGCGGCTGCGCATCGAGGAAGGCGGGCAACACCGGCAGCAGACTATGGTGGGCGAAGGCCGTGCCCACGTGCATGCGCAGCACGCCGCGCGGCACGACCTTGCCGCCGCTGATCTCGTCTTCGGCTGCCGCAATCTCTTCGACTGCGCGGCGCGCGTATTCGACGAAGCGCTCGCCTTCCGCCGTCGGCAGCACGCGCCGTGTGGTGCGCTCGAACAGCCGCGCACCTAATCGCTGCTCCAGTCGGTCGATGGCCTTGGATAGGGCGGACGGCGTCAGGCCCAAGGTTTCCGCCGCCGCAGTGAAGCTGCCATTCTGGTGTATGGCCAGTACGGCCAGTAATTCAATCGTTTGGGACTGGATCATATTTGTGAAATTGGCTCAGCAATGCTGTTCCATACTGCCCGATTATCGAATCTCTTGTCGAGCGTAAGCTGCGGACCATTCCCAACAGGAGCCCAGCATGACCATCAAACTCTGCATCCTCGACAACGACATCCTCTCGCCTGAAGTAGTCGCGCAAGGCTATGCCAGCTACGGCGCCATGTTCGAGCGCCTGTTCCGCGAGGTGGGCGTGGACTGGACCTTCCAGTCCTTCCGCACGCCGCTGGGCGAATACCCCACTTCCTTCGACGAGTTCGACGCCGTGCTGCTGACGGGCAGCAAGGCCGATTCCTTCTCGAATGAGCCCTGGGTGGTGACGCTGCGCGAGAAGGTCACGGCCCTGATCGGCGCGCGCAAGCCCTTGCTGGGCGTGTGCTTCGGCCACCAGCTGATTGCCTACTGCATGGGCGCGAACGTTGGTCGTGCGCCGCAAGGCTGGGGCATAGGCGCGCAAAGCTACCCGTGGCTGGGAGAAGGCGCGGCATGGTCGGACGTGGAAGGCGAGACGCTGTCGCTGCTGGCGGCGCACCAGGACCAGGTGCTGGAATTGCCTGAAGGCGCGGAGCTGCTGGCCGGCAACGAGCACTGCCCGATCGCCGCATTTACGGCGGGCGGCCATATCCTATCGGTGCAGCCGCACCCGGAATTCGACCAGGCGTATGAGGGCATGATCCTCGACCGCATCCGCCCGCAGCTGGGCGAGCCCAAGTACCAGCGCTGCCACGAAACGCTGAGCAAGCCGCACGATGGCCTGCGCATGGCGCGCACCATGGTGGATTTCGTCGAACGCGCGCTGTGGACCACCGCACCCGTCTGAACAAAGGAATCAAGATGGCCATCAGCGCTGCCGAAATCAGCTGGTCGCGCCGCGACCAAGCCTTTATCGACAACCATTACAGCCGCGCACACATCTGGCGCTTCGACGGCGGCATCGAACTAGCCGCCTCGTCCTCGCCCAGCGTGGTGCCGCTGCCCTATTCCAACGCCCAGGCCGTCGACCCCGAGGAAGCCTTTATCGCCTCGCTGTCGAGCTGCCATATGCTGTGGTTCCTGTCGCTCGCGGCGGGGGCAGGCTGGGTGGTGGATAGCTATGAGGACCAGGCCGACGGCGTATTGGCCAAGAACGCATCGGGCAAGCTGGCGATGACGGTCGTCCATTTGCGACCCCTGGTGACCTTCGCCGGCGACCGCCTGCCCAGCGAGGCGGAAGTCGAGCGCCTGCACCATCGCGCGCATGAGGAATGCTTCCTGGCCAGCTCCGTCGCCACGGAAATTCGCTGCGAGCCGCGTAAGGCATTGCCTGTTTGAGAAACTCACAAATCGCTGAGGCAAGCGATGCCCAAATGGGGCGGGTTGCTGCGCGAACCCGCCCTCAAGACTTTCCACCACTGCCGTTCATCCGCCTACGCTGCCAGATGCTCGCCAAAATACTGAACGACGTATAATATTGTACGAAGTTCATATTTGTTACGGCGATCATGCACAGCGATATCTCCCCCGACGAACTGGGCCTCCGTGAGCGCAAGCGGCTGCAGACGCTCGACCACATCACCGACACGGCCTGGGCCCTATTCGAGGCGGACGGCTTCGAGCAGGTGACCATGGAGCGCATCGCGCAGGAAGCCGATGTCGCCAAGGGCACGCTGTACAAGTACTTCCCCGTGAAAGAGGCCATCCTGCGCCACTACATGCACCGCGAGCTGGCGGCCAATGTGGGGCAGTTCTTCGCCGACATCAGCACCCTGCCGAATACAGAGGCGCAACTACGCGCCTTCTTCGCCGGCAGTGCTGCGTGGTCCGCCCGGCATCGTCGCTACCTGCTGCCCTATATCCAGTTCCGCCTGGGCGAACCCATGGACGAAACCCGCCAGCGCAGCGGCATGGACCGCGTGCTGGCCCACATCATCGCAAGCGGCCAGGCGCGCGGAGAGCTGCGCACGGATCGCGACGCGGCCTCGCTGGCTACCTACCTCGCCTGGCTCTACCTGGGCGCGCTGATGCGCTGGCTGATGGACGAGCGCGTGGTGCTGGACGACGAGTTCGCCCTGATGCTCGATATTTTTCTCATTGGCACGAAGCAATCATGAGTGACGTGATGACGGAAGTAGGCGAGACCTTGATCGACTTGCAGGACCCGCGCGCGGCGGACCTGGGTGTGGTGGGTGGCAAGGGCTGGCACCTGGCGCAGCTGCAGCGCTATGGCCTGCCCGTGCCCGACGGCCTGGTGCTGCCGGCCGGCTGGAGCGGGCGCTGGCTGGTGGCGAGCGGGCTTCGGGC
>JAFAKZ010000330.1 GCA_019234745.1 Burkholderiales bacterium | reverse complement strand
TCGGCGCATTCGAGGTCGATACCGATGCGGTCACCGGCGCGAGTTGCCTGCACAGCATTTTCCAGCAGATTGATCAACGCGCCCGTCAGCTCCTTGCGGTTGGCCGACACGAGTGCCTCGCCATCGGGTAGCACGATGTCCCAGTCGCGCTCCTGGCCGGTCGTATGGGGCTGCACGGTCTGCAACGCCTCCTCGACGGCAGCGATCAGGTCGACGATATCCAATTCAGCCTGTTCCCCGCGCACGAACTGCAACATATTCTTGATCAGCGTTTCCAGGTAACGCAGCCGCGCCAGCGATTTTTCGCCGAATTTGAGCCGATCCGCCTCGCCCAATTGCGGCTTGGCCAGGTTGGCCGTGTACAGCAGAGCCGTGGCAAGCGGCGTACGCAACTGATGCGCCAGGCCCGCCGCCATCTCGCCCATGGCGGCCAGGCGCTTGTGCTGCTCAAGCTGTACGCGCAGACGCCAGCTTTCGCTCACGTCGTGGATCAGCAGGATGCGGCCACCACCCGCCAAATCGCTGTCGACGATACCCAGGCGCTTTTCCACGTCGTCCGACGCCAGGTATTGCCACTCCCCCGCCACGGCCGAGGCCGATAGCCGCGGCTCAACCGCGCCCGCCCAAGGCTGGCCGATGGGCTCGCAGGACAGTATGGAGACCGCTGCTGGGTTCATCGTCACTACCTTGCCTGCGGCATCGAGTTCGACCACACCACCGGGCAGCGCAGATAGCAGCGTCTCCAGGCGTTGCGATAGCGCCGCCTTTTCCTCGAACTGCTGGCGCAGCGCACCGTTGGCCAAGGCCAACTCGTGCGTGAGCGAGCCCACCTTCTGTTCAAGCTCCTGGTAGGACTCGACCAGTTGGCGCGAGGCCTCGGTAAAAAGCGAAAACGCCTGTTCCAGATCGTTCGCGTCGATCTTTCCTGTTGCGTCTGCGGAAGGGGGCGCTGGCAAGTCCAAAGTGTTTCCTTGTTGGGCGTATCGTTATGCATTATAAAAACTTCAGTACATTTCTAAGCAGGACTTGCGCCAGCGCGACGATGTCCGACAATTCCAGCACCCAAAGCTTGCCGTCCACGCCAGGAAAGTTGACGCAGATCAAATCGAGCGCGCAAGTAGCTGCCCATAAAGCGCAGCGACAGGTAGAATCGCGATGAACGTCGGATTTAGCATGCTGGCCGATACAGGCGGTTGGATTGCCGAATGCGCCCCTGCTCAGACCCCACATACCCCGAGGGAGCCGTACTGTGTCTGATTTGCTGAAGAAAATTGACGCCCGCACCAAGCTTGCCGGTACGAACAAGCTTGAAATCCTGCTCTTTACGCTTGGCCTCGACCAGCGTTCCGGCCGACGGGAGAATTTCGGGATCAATGTTTTCAAGGTGCGCGAAGTCATGCGGACACCTGAGATCACCCAGGCACCCGAAATGCCGCCCGCCGTGGAAGGCATGGTCAGCCTGCGCGGCACGTTGATTCCCGTCATTGACCTCGCCAAGTACGTGGGCGTACAGACCGAATCGAAGTCCGACATCATGATCGTGTCGGAATACAACGGCCACACCCAGGGCTTCCTGGTCGAAGCGGTCGATACCATCCTGCGGCTCGACTGGTCGCAGATGCGTGTGCCGCCGGAGATGCTGAACAACAATATGCGCGGCCTGGTCACGGCCGTCACCGAGCTCGACAGCGGCAAGCTGGTGATGATGCTCGATGTGGAAAAGGTGCTGGCCGAGACGAACGACTACGACGACTCCGCCGATTTCAAGGCAATCCAGCCGCAGCCGGACCTGGTCGGCAAGACCGTGTTCTTCGCCGACGATTCGGCCGTGGCGCGCAAGCAGATCACGCGCACGCTGGATGCGCTTCAACTCAACTATATCGAAGCCATCAACGGCAAGCGTGCCTGGGACGAGCTGCAGCGCCTGGCCGCGCAGGCCGACGCCATGGGCAAGCCCATGCGCGACCTGGTGCAGATGATCCTGACTGATGTCGAGATGCCTGAGATGGACGGCTATATACTCACCAAGTCGGTCAAGGGCGACCCGCGCTTCGCAGGCATCCCCGTGTTGATGCATTCATCGCTTTCCGGCGGTTCGAACCAGAAACTGGGGCAGTCGGTCGGTGTGGACGCCTATGTATCGAAATTCGAGCCGCAGAAGCTGACGGAAGCCGTCGTCAACATGCTGCGTAACGCAGCGACAAAATAAGTGCGGCAACAAGGGACTCCTACATGACGAATTCCACCCTACTCGACAGCGTCGACGCCCGCACCAAGCTGGCCGGCTCGAACAAGATGGAAATCCTCTTGTTCTCGCTCGGCACCCGCGAGACCTTCGGCATCAACGTGTTCAAGGTCCGTGAAGTCTCGCAGACCCCGAAGATCACCAAGACGCCCAACATGCCCCCTGGCGTGGAGGGCGTGATCTCGCTGCGCGGCAATATCATCCCGGTCATCTCGCTCGCCCGTTTCGTCTGTACGGGTGACAACCCGGGAAATGAAGAGACGATGATCGTCACCGAGTTCTCCAAGCACACGCAGGGCTTTCTGGTGCATTCGGTCGACCGCATCATCCGCGTAGACTGGAACCGCGTGCGCGCACCGGAATCGATGCTGGCAGGCAACCAGGCGCTCATCACGGCCATTACCGAACTGGAAGACGGCAAGCTCGTGTCCATCCTCGACGTGGAACAAATCCTGTCGAGCGTGATCGGCGAAAGCGTGGTGCCCGACATCCCCGCTGTGGCCGTGGACCAGGAAAAGTTCATGTTCTTCGTCGACGACTCCATGGTCGCCCGGCGCGAAATCATCAGCGTGCTCGACAAGCTTGCAGTGAAATACCACCAGGCCACCAATGGCGCCGAAGCGTGGGAAAAGCTACAGAACCTGGCGACGCGCTACCAGAACGAAGGCCAAGGCCTGAGCGACGTGCTGAAGCTGATCCTGGTCGATGCGGAAATGCCGGAAATGGACGGCTACGTGCTCACGAAGCACATCAAGTCCGACCTGCGCTTCCAGGGCATCCCGGTCGTGATGCACTCGTCACTGTCGTCGAACGCCAACCGTGCGATGGGGAGTAGTGTCGGCGTAGACGCTTATGTGGCAAAGTTCGACCCATTCGTACTGGCGGAAACGATTTCTCCCTTCCTGCAGGCCTGACTTCAGAATGCAAATGTCCGCAGCCGGTTTTGAGGCGGCGGTTTAACGGAGCGTGTTATGACCGACAAAAATATCCGATTCCTGGTTGTGGACGATTTTTCGACCATGCGCCGAATCGTTCGAAACCTGTTGAAGGAACTGGGCTATAGCAATGTCGAAGAGGCCGAAGACGGCCAGGTCGCATTGCACAAGCTCAAATCCTCCAGTTTCGATTTTCTCGTCACCGATTGGAATATGCCGAACATGACCGGCATCGAGCTCCTGAAGGCCGTGCGTGCCGACCCCACGCTGAAACACTTGCCGGTACTGATGATTACTGCCGAAGCGAAGAAGGAAAACATTGTCGAAGCCGCGCAGGCCGGCGCCAGTGGCTACATCGTCAAGCCGTTCACGGCTGCCACGCTGGACGAAAAGCTTGGCAAGATTTTCCAGAACATGAGCAAGTAAACGACAGATTCGCAGGAGCGCAACGTGAGCGATAAAGCCATCAACAGCGGCGACAACGACGAGTTGCAGGCATTGTTCGACAGCATCGTCAATGCCAACGCAACTACGCCGAGCAGCCCAGCCGAACCCCCGACAGCCCCCGAACCTGTCGCCGCAGCGGAACCGAGCGCCGCAGAAGCAGCCGCGGTGCCGGCCATGGCAGGCATGCCCATGGAAGAGCCGGCCCGTTCCATGTTCACCAGCATCGGCCAACTGACGCGCAAGGTGCACGACGCGCTGCGCGAGCTGGGCTTCGATAAGTCGCTGGAACGCGCCGCATCCACCATCCCCGATGCACGCGACCGCCTCGCCTACGTGGCCACGCTGACCGAGCAGGCCGCCAACCGCACGCTGAATGCCGTCGACGTGGCGCAGCCGCTGCAAAACAAGATCGAAGCCGAGACGGAAGCACTATCGGCCGATTGGGAACGCCTGTTTGCCAACCAGATGAACGTGGAAGAGTTCAAGGCCCTGGCGCAGCGTACACGCGAGCACCTGAAGGCCACTTCCGGCCACGCCCGCGCGACCAACGAGCAGTTGCTGGAAATCATGATGGCGCAGGACTTCCAGGACCTGACGGGCCAGGTGATCAAGAAGATCGTCGAAATGGCCAAGGAAATGGAATCCGGCCTACTGGAATTTCTGGTGCAGTTCTCGCCCAGCGGTGCGTCGCCCAAGGCCACGCCCATCGGCGAAGTCGATCCAGATATGTTGGCAGGCCCCGTGTACAAGGATGGCCAGACCGATGTGGTCACCAGCCAGGAACAGGTCGACGACTTGCTCGCCAGCCTGGGTTTCTGAGGCGTCCGTTAGTAGAAGTAAAAGGAAGCGAAGATGAGCGAATTCGCCGGAATGGACGACCTTCTGCAGGATTTCCTGACGGAATCCTCGGAACTGTTGTCGGATGTGGACAACAAGCTGGTCGAGCTGGAAAAGCGCCCGGGTGACAAGCACCTGTTGAACGATATCTTCCGTGGTTTCCACACGATCAAGGGTGGTGCGGGTTTCCTGAACGTCGATGCGCTCGTCAACCTCTGCCACCGTACGGAAAACCTGTTCGACAAGCTGCGCAATGCCGAACTGACGCTGTCGCCGGAATTAATGGACGTCATCCTGGCGGCCACAGGCGTGGTGCGCGATATGTTCGGCTACCTGGCGCAGGCGCGCCAGCCGGCGCCGGCCGATGCCACGCTGCTGGCACAACTCGATGCCGCACTGGAAGGCCGTACACCTGCGGCACCGACCGCCGCCGCGCCGGCACCAGCCCCTGCAGCTGCACCTGCCGCCCAGCACACGGGTGACGGACCCGATTGGGTTGCGCTGTTCAACGCGATCACTGGTGGCAAAGCGACCGCTAGCGCAGCGCCGGCCGCCGCCGCCGCCGCAGCCAAGTCCGCGCCAGCCACCGCCCAAGCTGCTGCCGCACCGCTGCCGGCCGCCGTACCTGCCGCCAAGCCGCCCGTGCCAACCAATACGGCACCCGCGGCACCGGCGCTGAAGCCTGCCGTTCCCGCCGCAGCACCCAAGGCGCCGCCCGGCGGCCAGCAGTTGGCCGCGCAGGAAACGACGATCCGTATTGATACGAATCGCCTGGATCAGGTGCTGAACCTGTCCGGCGAAATCGGCTTGACCAAGAACCGCCTGACCACACTACGCACCGACATCCTGGGTGGCAAAACGGACCCGACGACGCTCAAGGCGCTGGACGAGGCCATCGGCCAGCTTGACCTCTTGGTGAGCGACCTGCAGAACGCGGTGATGAAGACGCGTATGCAGCCCATCGGCCGCCTGTTCCAGAAGTACCCGCGCTTGGCGCGCGACCTGGCCCGCCAATTGGGCAAGGACGTGGAGCTGGTGCTGACGGGCGAGGAAACCGAGCTGGACAAGACCATGCTCGAAGACCTCAACGACCCGCTCGTGCACCTGGTGCGCAATGCCGTGGACCACGGCGTGGAAACGATCGAAGAGCGCGTGGCGATCGGCAAGCCGCCCAAGAGCATCGTGCAGCTATCCGCCACCCAGGTGGGCGACCATATCCTGATCGAGATCACGGACGACGGTAAGGGCATGCGCCCAGACGTCCTGCGCCGCAAAGCCGTGGAAAAAGGCCTGATCGACCTCGAGACGGCCAACAGTATGGACGACAAGCAGGCCCTGCAACTCGTCTTCATGCCGGGCTTCTCCACCAAGGACCAGATCTCCAGCATCTCCGGCCGTGGCGTGGGCATGGATGTGGTGAAGACCAATATCCAGAAGCTCAACGGCCGCATCGATATCCAGTCGGTGGTCGGTGAAGGCACGCGCTTCTCGATCTCGCTGCCACTGACGCTGGCCATCCTGCCCGTGCTCGTGGTGCGCGTGTGCGACCAGCCCTTTGCCGTGCCGCTCGCCATGGTGCGCGAAATCATCCCGATCCGTGCCGACCAGATTCAGGAAGTGTCCGGCCGCGCTACCATCGTGGTACGCGACGAGATTCTATCCGTGCGCTCGCTGGCGCGCCTGATCGGCTGGACGGAAACGCAGACGCCGCAGTTCGGCGTACTGATGCAGACGGGCGAGAACTCCTTTATCCTCGCCGTGGACAGCTTCGTCGGCCGCGATGACGTGGTGATCAAGCCGCTGCAGAACATCCGCCCGCGCGGCGTCGCCGGTGCCACCTTGTCAGGCGACGGCTCGGTCGTGCTCGTGCTAGATATGGAAAGCCTGCTCGAAGATCACCAGTCGGACCAGTCTGCGATCAGGACTTCGCAATTTCTGGAGCTGCTGACACACAAGAGCTGACGAAGGCGGAGTCGGCAAATTGCCAACCTGATATGTCCCCTGCATAATGGGGTCAGACGATTAGCTTCAAGGCCTGAGCGCCTGCGAACAAGACATTGAACAGGCTCGACGCCTTTCCGCGAGGAAATATGCAGAACAATGCTTTCATCGGTCGCCAGCCGATTCTGAATCGCCAACAGCAGATCATCGGTTATGAACTGCTGTTCCGCCTGGACGAAGCTGCGCTGAGCGCCGACTTCTCCAGCGATATGCAAGCGGGCACCAATATCCTGGTGAACACGCTGTCGAACATGGGCGCCGACTGGCTCGTAGGCAGCAAGCTGGCCTTCGTGAACGTGGCCACCTCGATGCTGGAAAGCAACTTCCTCGAACTGCTGCACCCGCAGCGTGTCGTGCTGGAAATTGTCGAGTCCGTCAACGCCACGCCGGAACTGCTGGTACGAGCCAAGGAACTGCGTGCACAGGGCTTCGGCATCGCGCTGGACGACTTCACCTATACGCCGCAGACGGCTCCCTTCCTCGAGTTCGCCAACTACGTGAAGCTGGACATCCAGCAACTGGGCTTGGAGAACGTCAAGAGCCTGTCCAAGGAACTGCGCAAGTTCCCCGTGCTGCAGGTGGCGGAAAAGGTCGAGACGAAGGACGAGTTCAAGTACTGCCTGGACGTAGGCCTCGACTGCTTCCAAGGCTACTACTTTGCGCACCCGGAAACGCTGTCGGCCAAGGTCATCAACCCGGCCTACGCCAACATCCTCAGCTTGCTGAACATGCTGCGCAACAACGCAGAAATCAGCGAGATCGAGAATGCGCTGAAGCGCGACGTCGCCCTGTCCTTCAAGCTGCTGCGCTACATCAATTCCGCCGGCTTCGGCCTGTCGTGCGAGATCCACTCCTTCCGCCACGCCGTCACCATCTTGGGCTACCAGAAGCTGTACCGCTGGCTGACCCTGTTGCTGGTCACGGCCAGCTCGGACGCCGGCACGCCGCCCGCGCTGATGAAGACGGCCGTGACGCGTGGCCGCCTGGTCGAACTGCTTGGCTCCAGCCTGCTCGACGGTACGGATCGCGACAATCTGTTCATCGTCGGCGTGTTCTCGCTGCTCGACGTCATGCTCGACATGCCGATGGACAAGATTCTGGAAACGCTGCTGCTGCCTGACAGCGTCTCGGAAGCCCTGCTGTCGCGCACGGGTATGTACGGCCCCTTCCTCGAGCTGGCAGAAGCCTGCGAAGACCCGGAAATGGCCGATGTACCGCGCCTGAGCGAACAGCTGCAGATTGGTCCGGATATGCTGAACAAGGCACACGTCTCGGCGCTGGCCTGGGTGGAAGAGCTAGGCGTCTGATCCCAACGGTATGTATCAAACAAAAGAGAGCACCGCGGTGCTCTCTTTTGTTTTGGTCGGCGGCTATGGTAGGGCTAGCTGTACGGTCTCAGGTCGCCGTAAGAGTGCGCGATCTAGTGCTTGCCCGTGCTGCCGAAGCCACCTTCGCCGCGTTCTGACGCCTCGAACGACTCCACGACATTGAAGCCCACCTGCACGACGGGCACGACGACCAGTTGCGCAATACGCTCCAGCGGCTGCACGACAAAGGTCTCCGTGCCGCGGTTCCACACCGACACGAAAATCTGCCCCTGGTAGTCCGAGTCGATCAGGCCCACCAGATTGCCCAGCACGATGCCGTGCTTATGGCCGAGGCCGGAACGGGGCAGGATCATGGCTGCCAAGTGATGGTCGGCGATATGGATAGCCATACCGGTGGGAATCAGCGCCGTCGCGCCGGGCGCCAACGTCAGCGGCGCATCGATGCAGGCACGAAGGTCCAGGCCGGCCGAACCTGCGGTGGCATAGGCAGGCGGCTGCGTCTTGAGGCGGTCGTCGAGCAGGCGTACGTCGATCGTCTTTTTCATGATTTCGTGTGGTATTCCCGGTAGAGCTTCGCGGTATGGTTGACGATGGCGCGCGCGATATCCAGCTTGCCCGCACGCTCCAGCTTGTGCTGGCCATGATCGTCCAGCAGGATGACTTCGTTGTCGTCGGCACCGATGGCCGACTGTACCTGGTTGGCCACCAAGAGCGGCAGTTTCTTGCGGCGGCGCTTCTGTTCGCCATACTCGAGCAGGTTCTCGCTCTCGGCAGCAAAGCCGACGCAGAACGGCGGCGCGGCCAAGCCGGCCACATTGGCCAGGATATCCGGATTGGGCGCCAATTCCAGTGTCAGGATATGGGCGTCCTTCTTGATCTTCTGCTCGGACGGGTTCAGTACATAGTAGTCAGCCACGGCCGCCACGCTGATGAAAATATCCGTCTTCGACACCACGCCGTTCACGGCCGTCAGCATGTCCTGCGTGCTGACCACATCGACGCGCTTGGCGCCCACCGGTGTCGGCAGCGAGGTGGGGCCGGCGACCAGCGTCACCTCGGCACCAGCCTCGAAGGCAGCCTGCGCCAGCGCAAAGCCCATCTTGCCGGAGCTGGAATTCGTGATGCCGCGCACGGCATCGATGCGCTCAAAGGTCGGCCCTGCCGTGAGCAGTACCTTGAGACCTTTGAGCACCTTGGGCTGGAAAAAGGCATCGACCAGCGCAAATAGCTGCTCAGGCTCAAGCATGCGGCCCAGGCCCGTCTCGCCACAGGCTTGGTCGCCCTCGTCCGGGCCCAGAATATGCACGCCGTCCTGGCGCAGCAGCGCCACGTTGCGCAGATTGGGCGGGTTCTCCCACATCTGGCGGTTCATGGCGGGTGCCACCAACACGGGACAATCGCGTGCACTGCACAGGGTGGACAGCAGGTCGTTCGCGGCGCCATGCGCCAGCTTGAACAGAAAGTCGGCCGAAGCGGGCGCTACCAGGATGGCATCGGCCCCACGCGGCAGGTCGATGTGCGCCATATGGTTGTCGATGCGGTTGTCCCACAGGTCGGTAAACACGGGGCGGCCAGACAGGGCCTGGAAGGTAGCCGGCGCAACGAAACGTGTGGCTGCTTCCGACATCACCACCTGCACGTCGTAGCCGGCCTTGACGAACAGGCGGGTCAGTTCGGCCGACTTATAGGCAGCAACACCACCCGTGACGCCCAAGAGAAGCCGCTTGGGCCGATTGGAAGGAGATTCAGACACTGGCTTGATCCTTTGCAACGTGCATACTGCCAACAATACGACAGTGTAATGGCAATTTCGCGTCCACTCGCGACTTTGTCGGCCTAGGGAACGCCATGCATGCTGTAATCGCGGCCGGCCTACGCCTATTTGATAACTGTTGATCGCCTACCATGCCCATCACCGACTGGCCCGCGGAAGACCGCCCGCGGGAAAAGCTGCTGCAACGTGGCGCGTCAGCGCTGTCCGATGCCGAACTGCTCGCTATCTTTCTGCGCGTAGGCCTACCCGGCAAGAGCGCAGTCGATCTGGCGCGCGAGCTGCTGCAGCACTTTGGTTCACTTACCGCTCTGTTCCAAGCCAGCCTAGAATCTTTCACCGCCGTGCCCGGCATGGGCAACGCCAAGTACGCGCAGTTGCAGGCAGTGCTGGAGATGGCCAAGCGTGCATTGAAGGAAGAGATCAGCGAACGCGCGGCGTTCACATCGCCGCGCGCCGTCAGCGACTATCTGCGCCTATGGCTGGGGCGCGAGCCGCGCGAAACCTTCGGCGTGCTGTTCCTCGACTCCCAGCATTGCATGCTGGCAGCCGAAGTGCTGTTCGAGGGCACCATAGACCAGGCCGTCGTGCACCCGCGCGAGATCGTCAAGCGCGCGCTGGCGC
>JAFAKZ010000174.1 GCA_019234745.1 Burkholderiales bacterium | reverse complement strand
CCCCGAACAGGAACCGGCGGCGTCCGCCCGTCCACACAAGATAGCATGCGCATGGGCCGCCTGCCGCCCTGCGTCCGGCAATACGCGGCACGGCGTGCATCCGTTGGACGCTATGGATTCTTTGGACTGAGAAATTGGTGCCCGGAGCCGGGATCGAACCGGCATGAGGGGTTTAGCCTCGACGGATTTTAAGTCCGTTGTGTCTACCAGTTTCACCATCCGGGCGGATGGGGTGGGTTGTGCGCTTGTCGACCGGAAGAAGCTGCCGGCCGCGGCACAGGTCGCAGGTCAATGCTTAGCGATGCGCTGGACGACCTGACGACGGGAGAAATATGGAGGCGCGAGCCGGAGTCGAACCGACCTACACGGATTTGCAATCCGGTGCATAACCGCTTTGCTATCGCGCCGTAAGAGGCTGGCACTATACCCAAGGATATGGTGCTTGGCAATCTGCCGGCCCTCTTCGTCTCACGCCCCAGGCCATACTGGAGGAACGCGGACTACTGAGGTGAAAAAAGGGAAAGCTTGGCACTTTCCCTTTTTCGTATCTGGAGCGGGAGAAGAGTCTCGAACTCTCGACCTCAACCTTGGCAAGGTTGCGCTCTACCAACTGAGCTACTCCCGCATAGGGTATTCGCGACATGTGGAGCGGGAGAAGAGTCTCGAACTCTCGACCTCAACCTTGGCAAGGTTGCGCTCTACCAACTGAGCTACTCCCGCATCGGGTATTCACGATATTGTGGAGCGGGAGAAGAGTCTCGAACTCTCGACCTCAACCTTGGCAAGGTTGCGCTCTACCAACTGAGCTACTCCCGCTTCGCTTACTGCTGCTTCGTGAATCGCGAAGAGCCGCAATTATAGAGATCGAAAGAATAGTGTCAAGGACTTCTGCGGATTATTTTACACGCCGCCGGCCGCAAACCCAGGCCGGATAAGGGCAAGCGCCTGATTTGGCGAATCTTTCAGTCTTATGACGACGGACGATCTGCAACAGGTTTTCGGTACATTCGACAGCACAAACAAAAACGGCAACCCGAGGGCTGCCGTCTTGTCTGCTTCGCCGCGCGATTACGCTTCGGCAGTGCGCATGGCGCGCTTGCGGTCGTGCTCGTTCAGGTGGCGCTTGCGGATGCGGATGCTCACGGGCGTGATTTCGACCAGTTCGTCGTCGTCGATGAATTCCACGGCCGATTCCAGCGTCAGCTTGATGGGCGGCGTGAGGCGCACGGCTTCGTCCGTACCGGAGGCACGCACGTTGGTGAGCTTCTTGCCCTTGATCGGGTTCACGATCAAATCGTTGTCGCGGCTATGGATACCGATGATCATGCCTTCATACAGCTTGTCGCCAGGGCTCACGAACATGCGGCCACGGTCTTCCAGGTTCCACAGTGCATAGGCCACGGCTTCGCCGTTTTCCTGGCTGATCAGCACGCCATTGTGGCGGCCCGGCAGGTCGGCCTTCACAGGACCGTAGTCGTCGAACACGTGGCTCATCAGGCCCGTGCCGCGCGTCATGGTCATAAAGTCGGACTGGAAGCCGATCAGGCCACGGGCGGGGATGTGGTATTCCAGGCGCGTACGGCCCATGCCGTCCGATTCCATATTGGTCAGCTCGCCACGGCGGCGGCCGATTTCTTCCATCACGCCGCCCTGGTGTGCGTCTTCCAGGTCGATGGTGAGGTTTTCATACGGCTCGCACTTCTCGCCGTTGATTTCCTTGTACACCACACGCGGCTTGCCGACGGCCATTTCAAAGCCTTCGCGGCGCATGTTCTCCAGCAGGATGGTGAGGTGCAGTTCGCCACGACCGGAAACGCGGAAGATATCGGCGTCGCCCGTGTCTTCCACACGCAGGGCCACGTTGGTGAGCAGTTCCTTGGTCAGGCGGTCGCGGATCTGGCGGCTGGTGACGAACTTGCCTTCAGTACCTGCCAGCGGCGAGGTGTTCACCATGAAGTCCATGGTCAGCGTCGGCTCATCCACCATCAGCATGGGCAGGCCGATGGGGTTTTCGCTGTCGGAAATCGTGACACCGATGCCGATATCTTCAATACCGGAGATGATGACGATGTCGCCCGCTTCCGCTTCGTCCACGGGAATACGATCCAGACCCTGGAAGCCCAGCACCTGGTTGATGCGGCCCTTGGCCACTTGCTCTTCGTGGTTCATCACCACGACCTGCTGGCCGGGCTTGATGCGACCGTTCAGCACGCGGCCAACGCCCAGGCGGCCCGTGTAGGTGGAGTAATCCAGCGCGGCGATCTGCAGCTGCAGGGGCGCATCGGGGCTGCCAGGGGGCGTCGGCACGTGGGCCAGCACCGTGTCGAACAGGGGGCGCATATCGTTCGATTCGGCCTTCAGGTCCATCTTGGCGAAGCCGTTCAGGCCCGAGGCGTAGACGATGGGGAAGTCGAGCTGTTCGTCGGTGGCGCCGAGCTTGTCGAACAGGTCGAAGGTCTGGTCCACCACCCAGTCCGGACG
>JAFAKZ010000164.1 GCA_019234745.1 Burkholderiales bacterium | reverse complement strand
GAGCGGGGCGTGACGGGCTTGGACGCCGATCTCGCCCATCTCGCCCGGCGCGACCAGGAATTCGGCCGTACCGGAGTAGATCTGCTCTTCAGCGCTGACTACGTCAACATGCATCGTCATGGCCATGGTCTCACCGCCTTACTTCAGGGTCTTGGCTTTTTCGACAGCTTCGTCGATCGTGCCGACCATGTAGAAGGCCTGTTCCGGCAGGTGATCGTACTCACCCGACAGGATGCCCTTGAAGCCGCGCAGGGTTTCCTTCAGCGAGACGTACTTGCCCGGCGAGCCGGTGAACACTTCGGCCACGTGGAAGGGCTGCGACAGGAAGCGCTGGATCTTACGGGCGCGAGCCACGAGCAGCTTGTCTTCGGCCGACAGTTCGTCCATGCCCAGAATCGCGATGATGTCGCGCAGTTCCTTGTAGCGCTGCAGCGTGGATTGCACGCCGCGGGCCACTTGGTAGTGCTCTTCGCCCACGACTTGCGGGTCCAGCTGACGCGAGGTCGAGTCCAGCGGGTCCACGGCCGGGTAGATACCCAGGGCGGCGATATCACGGCTCAACACGACGGTGGCGTCGAGGTGGGCAAACGTGGTGGCAGGCGACGGGTCGGTCAAGTCATCGGCAGGCACGTACACGGCCTGGATCGAGGTGATCGAACCGCTCTTGGTCGAAGTGATACGCTCTTGCAGGCGACCCATTTCGTCGGCCAGCGTGGGCTGATAACCCACGGCGGACGGCATACGGCCCAGCAGTGCGGACACTTCGGTACCGGCCAGCGTGTAGCGGTAGATGTTGTCCACGAACAAGAGAACGTCACGGCCCTTGCCATGCTCGTCCTTCTCGTCACGGAAGTACTCGGCCATCGTCAGGCCGGTCAGGGCCACGCGCAGACGGTTGCCGGGCGGCTCGTTCATCTGGCCGTAAACCATGGCCACCTTGTCGAGAACGCCAGAGTCCTTCATTTCGTGATAGAAGTCGTTACCTTCACGGGTACGCTCGCCCACACCAGCAAACACCGACAGACCCGAGTGAGCCTTGGCGATGTTGTTGATGAGTTCCATCATGTTCACGGTCTTGCCCACACCGGCGCCACCGAACAGGCCAACCTTACCACCCTTGGCGAACGGGCAGACCAGGTCGATAACCTTGATACCCGTTTCCAGCAGGTCGACGGTCTGGTTCAGCTCGTCGAACTTCGGTGCCTTGCGGTGGATGGCCCAGCGCTCTTGCGACTCGACGGCACCGGCTTCATCCACCGGGTTGCCCAGCACGTCCATGATGCGGCCCAGCGTTGCCTTGCCGACCGGCACTGCGATCGGGTTGCCGGTGTTGCCGACTTCCATGCCGCGCTTCACGCCATCGGTGGAACCCATGGCGATTGCACGGACCACGCCGTCGCCCAGCTGCTGCTGGACTTCCAGCGTCAGTTCCGGCTTGGCGAGCGTCAGTGCGTCAAATACCTTCGGCATGGCGTCGCGCGGAAATTCCACGTCGACGACCGGACCGATGATTTGCACGATTTTCCCTTGGCTCATCGTTGCATTCCTTAATTAAGTGTTCGTTCCGCAGCGCGATCAGACTGCCGCCGCACCGGCGACAATTTCCGACAGCTCCTTGGTAATCGCGGCCTGACGGGTCTTGTTGTAGACCAGCTTCAGCTCGTCGATCACGGTGCCGGCATTGTCCGACGCCGCCTTCATCGCCACCATCCGGGCACTTTGCTCGGAGGCGATGTTTTCGGTGACAGCCTGGTACACCAGCGCTTCGATGTAGCGGGTCAGCAGATCGTCGATCACGCCGTGCGCGCTCGGCTCGTAGATGTACTCCCAGCTGTGCGGGGCAACCGGCGTGATGCGGTCGGCCGGCACGGGCAGGAGTTGCTCGAGCGTGGGCTCCTGCTTCATCGTATTGATGAAGCGGGTATACACGAGGTGCAGTTCGTCGATCTCGCCGGCCATGTAGGCGTCCAGCATCACCTTGACGGGGCCGATCAGGCGGTCGAGGTGCGGCGTGTCACCCAGCTGGATGACGTGCGACAACACCTTGGCGCCTGCGCGCTGCATGAAGCCGAAGCCCTTGTTGCCGATGGCGCAGATACGGGTCTCGACGCCGGCCTGTTGCCAGGCCTTCATCTGGTTGAGCGAGGTACGCAACACGTTCGTGTTGAGCCCCCCGCACAGACCTTTATCCGTGCTGACGACGATCAGGCCGACTCGCTTGACGCTGTCGCGCTTGACCAGGAAGGGGTGGACGTAGTCCTGCAAGCTTTGCGCCAGGTGCGCGGCCACCACGCGGATCTTCTCGCCGTACGGGCGAGCGGAACGCATGCGGGCCTGCGCCTTGCGCATCTTGCTGGCTGCCACCATTTCCATGGCGCGCGTGATCTTGCGCGTGTTTTGCACGCTCTTGATCTTGCTGCGAATTTCCTTGCCGCCTGCCATGATTTGACCTTTCTTTCGTCAGTGCAAATCAGTAGGCGCCAGTGGCCTTGAACGACTTGATCGCTTCTGCAAGCGCCTTGTCGTTGTCGCCCGACAGCTCACCCTTCGTGTCCATTTCGGTCACGATGGCGGCGTGGTTGGCCTTCACATAGGCGTAGAGGGCGGCTTCGAAGGCCAGTGCCTTCTCGACCGGCACGTCATCGGCCAGGCCCTTTTCCACGGCGTAGAGCGTCACGGACAGCTGCGACACCTTCTTCGGCTCGTACTGGGCTTGCTTGAGCAGCTCCGTCACCAGGCGGCCGCGGTCCAGCTGCTTGCGCGTCACTTCGTCGAGGTCGGAAGCGAACTGGGCGAAGGCAGCGAGTTCACGGTACTGAGCGAGTGCGGTACGAATGCCACCGGCGAGCTTCTTGACGACCTTGGTCTGGGCTGCACCACCGACGCGCGACACCGAGATACCGGCGTTGATGGCAGGGCGGATACCCGAGTTGAACAGGTCGGTTTCCAGGAAGATCTGGCCGTCGGTGATCGAGATCACGTTGGTCGGCACGAAGGCGGACACGTCACCGGCTTGCGTTTCGATGATCGGCAGTGCCGTCAGCGAACCCGTCTTACCCTTCACTTCACCGTTGGTGAGCTTCTCGACGTAGTCTTCGTTCACGCGGGCAGCACGTTCCAAGAGACGCGAGTGGATGTAGAACACATCACCCGGGTAGGCTTCACGGCCCGGCGGGCGGCGCAGCAGCAGCGAGATCTGACGGTAGGCAACGGCTTGCTTGGACAAGTCGTCGTACACGATCAGGGCGTCTTCGCCGCGGTCGCGGAAGTATTCACCCATGGCGCAACCGGAGTAGGCCGAGATGAACTGCATGGCGGCCGATTCGGAAGCGGCGGCAGCGACGACGATGGTGTGACCCATGGCGCCATGCTCTTCCAGCTTGCGAACGACGTTGGCGATCGAGGAAGCCTTCTGGCCGATGGCGACGTAGATACAGACGACGCCCGTGCCCTTCTGGTTGATGATCGTGTCGAGCGCCACAGCCGTCTTACCGGTCTGGCGGTCGCCAATGATCAGCTCACGCTGGCCACGGCCGATCGGCACCATCGAGTCGATGGCCTTCAGGCCCGTTTGCAGCGGCTGCGAAACGGACTGACGGGCGATAACGCCCGGGGCGATCTTTTCGATAGGCGAGGACAGCTTGGCAGCGATCGGGCCCTTGCCGTCGATGGGCTGACCGAGCGCGTTCACTACGCGGCCGACCAGTTCCGGACCAACGGGCACTTCCAGGATGCGACCCGTGCACTTGACTTCCGAACCTTCGGAAATGTGCTCGTAGTCGCCCAGCACCACGGCGCCGACAGAGTCGCGCTCGAGGTTCAGGGCGAGGCCAAAGGTGTTGCCGGCAAATTCCAGCATTTCGCCCTGCATCACGTCCGACAGGCCGTGGACGCGGACGATGCCGTCGGTCACCGAGACGACCGTACCCGTGGTGCGCGATTCGGCACCAGCGGACAGGTTCTGAATCTTGCTCTTGATCAGTTCGCTGATCTCAGACGGATTCAATTGCATTGTTTGCACTCCTAACTGGTGAGGCGAGCCGCGAGGCTCGCCAGCTTGCCACGCACCGAAGCGTCGATGACGTCGTCACCGATCGTCATACGCACACCACCGATCAGCTCGGGATCGACGCTGACCGTGGCCTCGACCTTACGTTTGGTACGCGCGGCCAGGATGGACTTGATTTCGTCCACCTGGGCCTGCGTCAACGCGAAGGCGGATTCGATGTGCGCATTGACCGTACCTTCCTCAGCGGCCTTGAGCTGTTCGAACAGCTCGGCTACCAAGGGCAGTGCGACGAAGCGACGGTTTACCAGCACGGTGGCAACGAAGTTGCTCACAGGCTGGGTGGCGCGGGCGCCGAGCAGATCGATCAGCAGCGACTGGACCTGGCTCGTGGAGAACTTCGGGTTCGCGGCGAACTCGACTGCCAGCGGGTCTTGTGCTGCGGCAGCCAGAACGGCCAGCGCTTCCGACCAGGCCGGCAGGCTGTTCGTTTCCTTTGCCAGCCGGAACACGGCCTCGGCATAGGGTCTTGCGACAGTGATGAGTTCAGCCATGAGCGATCACAGCTCCGCCTTGAGGGAAGTCAGCAGCTCGGCGTGGCGAGCGGCGTCCACTTCGCGGCGCAGGATCTTCTCTGCACCGGCAATGGCCAGCTCGGAAACGCGCAGGCGCAGTTCTTCCTTGACTTGATGGGCTTGCTGCTCGATCTCGGCGTGGGCGGCAGCCTTTTCGCGGTCGCCCGCGGCACGGCCTTCGTCACGGGCTTCTTCGACGATCTGCGCGGCACGCTTTTCAGCCTGGGCGATGATGTCGGAAGCTTGTGCCTTGGCCTTGCGCAGTTCCTCGGCAGCACGCTTTTCGGCGAGCTCCAGGTCGTGCTTGGCGCGGTCGGCGGCGGACAAGCCGTCGGCGATGCGCTTGGCGCGCTCATCCAGGGCAGCGGTCAGCGGAGGCCAGATGAACTTCCACGTGAACGCGACCAGGATCGCGAAGACCAACGCCTGCCCGATCAGGGATGCGTTAATGTCCATTGTTAAACCCTCCTACACAAATGCAACAGAAGGCTCAATTAGTGGATAGCGGCGGTCAGCGGGTTGGCGAATGCGAACATCAGGCCGACGGCAACAGCGATAATGAAGATGGCGTCAACCAAGCCGGCGATAACGAACAGCTTCGGCTGCAGAGCGGCTGCGGATTCCGGTTGGCGAGCTGCGCCTTCCAGGAACTTGGCACCGACGAGGGCCACGCCGATGGCGGCGCCGACGCCAGCCAGACCGATCATCAGGCCGATGGCGATGACGGTGAATTGGTTGATGTTGGCGATCAGGGCGATGTGGTCCATTTAGTTGCTCCTAGTTGAGGATGGTGATTGAAAAACAAAAGGTGAAACGAAATCGGTAAAACGAAAATCGGCACGACGAATTAGTGGTCTTCCACGGCCAGGCTGCAGTACACGATGGTCAGCATCATGAAGATGTAGGCCTGCAGGATGACGATCAGGATGTGGAAGATGGCCCAGGCGGAACCGGCGAACATCTGGCCCCACCAGGGCAGCAGCGCAATCAGCATGAACACCAGCTCGCCGGCGAACATATTGCCGGCCAGTCGCAGCGCCAGCGACAGGCCGCGCGAACCGTATTCCACACACTGCATGAAGGCGTTCACGGGCAGCAGGATGATGACCATCACCGGGTTGTGCGCGTGGAAGGGCGTGGTGAAGAATTCCTTGGTGAAGCCGACCGGGCCCTTGGCGGAGATGCCCAAGAGGATGGACAGCGTGATCACGGACAGCGACATGGCCAGCGTGTGGTTGATGTCGGCCGTGGCGACGACACGCAGATGCTCAAAGCCCATCATGCGGCCGACCAAGGGCAGGAAGTCCACGGGCAGGAAGTCCATGGCGTTCATCAGCACGATCCAGACGAACACAGTGAGGGCCAGCGGGGCGACGAGACGCGGGTTGCCCGGGTAGATTTCCTTGACCTGGTCGCCGACCAGCTCGACGATCATCTCGACGAAGAGCTGGAAGCGGCTGGGCTTGTCCACGCTGGCGCGACGTGCCACCAGGGCGAACAGG
>JAFAKZ010000397.1 GCA_019234745.1 Burkholderiales bacterium | reverse complement strand
TTTATCGGCTGCATCCTGTGGGAGGCGTGGTACTGGCACAAGCGCGGCGTGGCCAAGTATTCGCTGATCGACACACTATCGAACACCGGCCTGGCGGCCCTGCACCAGGGCGCCGATATCGTGGCAACCCTGCTGTTCATCAAGACGGCTTATGCCTGGGTGTACCAGCATGGCATCCATGTGTTCGTGATGAATGCCTGGAATGTCGCGCTCGCCTTCCTTGTGCAGGACTTTCTCTACTACTGGTTCCACCGGGCGCACCATCGCATCCGCTGGATGTGGTCGAGCCACGTGGTGCATCACTCCAGCGAGCGGCTCAACCTTTCCACCGCCTTCCGCCAGAGCCTCACCTATCCCATCTCCGGCATGTGGCTGTTCTGGCTGCCGCTAGCCTGGCTGGGTTGCCCGCCGGACCTGGTGATCCTCATCGTCGGGCTTAATCTCGCCTACCAGTTCTTTGTGCATACGGAAGCCGTCGGCAAGCTGGGCTGGCTCGAGACAGTATTCAACACGCCCTCGCACCACCGCGTGCACCATGGGCGCGACGTGCAGTACATCGACCGCAACTACGCGGGCATCCTGATCGTGTGGGACAAGCTGTTCGGCACCTTCGTGGCAGAGACGACGCAGCCGAACTACGGCATCGTGCGCCAGGTGCAGGGGCATAATCCGCTCAAGCTCACTTTCCATGAATGGGGCGAGATGTTCGGCCAGGTATGGCGCGAGCGCGAGCTGCGCTATCTGTGGAAGCCGCCCGAGTGGACGGCTGGAAGTACCGAGCTGCGCAAGGCAGAAAGTTGAGCCGCTATTCGCTGGGCGGCATGCCCGCCTCGGGCGGTGGCTCGACCAGGCCGTAGGCGGCTAGGATGAAATCGTATTGGCCCGCGCGCATCTCCTGCGCCACATAGGGCTGGATGGCGGCGATCTGGGCCGGGTTGAGGAAGTAGGAGAGCAGCATGTCCTCGTCCGCCACGCGCTGCTCCCGGGCGAACAGCCGGTACAGGTAGGCCGTGGAGATCGTTTCGGACACGGGCCACTGGCCCACCAGGGCACCTTCCATGCCCTTTTCCCACACTTCTACGACCCGCTTGATCTGCACGATGGCCTCCTGCGCACTATTTAGTCAGCTTACGCCGTCCGCGTAAGCTCTGCAAAAGTCCGCTTACGAGCGTAGCGAGGCTCCGTGCGTGTGTTCTTGGCGCTTTAGCGCCTTAGAACCACGGCCTGCCCTTTACGGGTACTCGCGGCGGCGAGGGCGGGGGGAGTGGGCTCAATCAGCAAGCACCCGGTTGATCACAAGATGCAGGTTCGCGCACGGCTCCGCCGGGCGGGTCGCTAATGGTCCAATTGGCGTTGACTACTAAGAGCGCAGTCGCCATCCAACCGTCTCGCCCGCGCGTAGGGGGACGAGCGGATCATTCGGCAGATAGTGCAGGGACGCCGGCACTTCGGTCGCTTCCTTCACTAGCGTGATGCTGTCGCTATTGGCCGGCAGACCGTAGAACAGCGGGCCGTGACGGCTGGCGAAACCTTCCAGGCGATCCAGCGCGCCAGCCGACTCGAACGCTTCGGCGTACAGCTCGATGCCGTTGTTGGCCGTGTACATGCCGGCGCAGCCGCAGGCCGCTTCCTTGGTGGACTGGGCATGCGGGGCGCTATCCGTGCCGAGGAAGAACTTGGGGTTGCCGCTCGTGGCCACTTCCACCAGTGCCTCGCGGTGGATTTCGCGCTTGAGCACGGGCAGGCAATAGTGATGCGGGCGGATGCCGCCCGCGAAAATGGCATTGCGGTTCATCAAGAGATGGTGGGCCGTGATGGTGGCCGCCACGTTCTCGCCGGCGCTCCACACGAAATTGGCCGCCTGCTTTGTGGTGATGTGCTCGAACACGACTTTCAGGCTGGGCAACTTGTCCAAGAGCGGGCGCATCACGCGGTCGATGAACACGGCCTCGCGGTCGAACACGTCGACCGACGGGTCGGTGACCTCGCCGTGCACCAGCAGCGGCACGCCCAGCTCGGCCATCACGCGCAGCGTGGGGATGACCTTGTCGAAGTCCGTGACGCCTGCGTCGGAATTCGTCGTGGCACCGGCCGGATAAAGCTTGAGCGCCTTCACGAAGCCGCTTTCCTTCACGCGCACGATTTCCTCGGGCGGTGTGACATCGGTCAGGTAGAGCGTCATCAGCGGCTCGAAGCTTATGTCGGCCGGCAGCGCGGCCAGGATCCGCTGGCGGTACTCGCCTGCTTCCGCCACCGTACGGACAGGCGGCTTGAGGTTGGGCATGACGATGGCGCGGCCAAAGCGACGCGCCGTATCGGGCAATACCGCCTTCATGGCGTCACCGTCGCGCAGGTGTAGATGCCAGTCGTCGGGGCGGATCAGGGTAAGCGTTTGCATAGGGCCAGGATTCTCGAAATTACGGCGGTTATCAGCGGCGACGCAGCCAGAACAGGAATTTGCCCTCGGCCGCTTCCTGATGGGCCAGTTCGTGCCCTGTCTGGCGGCAGAAGGCTTCGAAGTCGGTCGGCGTGCCGGGGTCGGTGCAGATCAGGTGCAGCACCGTGCCGCTGGGCAGGTCGGCCAGTGCCTTCTTGGCCCGCAGGATGGGCAGCGGGCAGTTGAGGCCGGACAGGTCGACGGTGAGATTGGCTTCGGGCGCAGGCATGGCGGTGAAAGTCTCCAACAGAGGAGGCGATTATACCGCCGTCACCGTGATCAGGATCAGCGTTCCACCGCCTTCGATGGGCATATCGCCGTGCCACGCCAATAACTCGTGCACCTGGGCTTGGGTCGCACCTACTTGCGCTCGGCCGGCACGCACGTAGGCCAGCTGCATCACGGCATCCTTCCCGGCCTCGGCCATCGAAAAATCTCCCTCGATGATCTGGGTGTGCGCCCTGCCCCAGTCACGCGCCACCATCACATTGAAGTCGCGCAGGCTGCCGCCTAGCAGGCGGCAGTCGACAGCGGCCTCACCGGGAAAGGCGATAGGCTGTAGCGGCACATCCAGTACCCGCTCCGCTGCCTCGCCGGAAAACTGCAGGGCCATGCCCTCGCCCTCCAGCAGCATCAGCGTGCGGTCGATGCCGGGAAAGATCGAGAACGGTCCACCGCTTGCCACGGTGGCAATCGACAGGCGCAGCGCGAAGTCCTCTAGCCTGTGCGGATGCGGCAGGCGGAACAGCTCGCAGGTGGCGCCGCCGCCGTTCTTCCAGGGCATGTCGCGGTAGTCCTTGGGGGTGAGGTGCTGTATCTGGGTCATGGCCATTTGTCGAATTGCTTGGCTCTCGAGGCGCAGACTGCAACAATGCCGTTTATGTGCCTGATCGCCTTCCACTGGCAGCCCGACAGCGAAACACCGCTGATCGTCGCCGCCAACCGGGATGAATTCTACAGCCGTCCGACGGCGCCGTTGGCGTGGTGGGAAGGCGAGCGCATCCTGGGCGGGCGCGACCTCAGCGCCGGCGGCAGCTGGATGGGCGTCACGCGCACGGGCCGCTTCGCCGCCCTTACCAACTATCGGGACCCCGCGCGCATGAAGACACGTGCGCCCTCGCGCGGCCAGCTGGTGAGCGACTTCCTGGCCGGTGACATCGGTGCGGTGGACTTCATTGCTCAGCTGCGCCCCAAGGCGCCCGACTACAACGACTTCAATCTGCTGCTGTACGACGGCAATCGTTTGATGGGCTACGAGAGTCGGCACGATTGCACGCTGCGCTTCGGGCGCGGTACCCATGCCGTGTCGAATGCCCGCTTCGACACGCCCTGGCCCAAGGTGGACGCCACCAAACAGCGCTTCGACGCCGTGCGCGATGACGACGACGCCCTGCTCGCCATGCTGGCCAACGGCGACACGGCACCCGACGAGCGCCTGCCCAAGACAGGCGTACCCATCGAATGGGAACGGGGCCTCTCCGCCGCCTTTATCCGCCTGCCCGAATACGGCACGCGCTCGTCCAGCGTGTTGCGCCTTGGGCACCGGCAGGTGCGCTTCGTCGAGCGCCGATTCGAGCGGGGAATAGCGGCCGGTGATACAGTAATTGAATTCCCACTCGCCTGAACACCATGGGCCACGATAACGACCACGCGCACGGACATCACCATCATCACCATACGGGCAGCCGGCGTCGCCTGCTGCTGGCGCTACTGCTGACAGCCATCTTCGCCGTGGTGGAAGCCATCGGCGGCCTATGGGCCCACTCGTTGGCACTCTTGTCCGACGCGGGCCATATGGTCACCGACGTCGCCGCCCTGGGCCTGGCCGTGTTCGCCCAGACCATTGCCCTGCGCCCCGCCTCAGCCAGCAACTCCTACGGTTATGCGCGGGCCGAAATCCTTGGCGCACTGGTCAACAGCCTACTGATGCTGGCCATGGTGGGCTGGATCGCCTTCGAGGCCATCGGCCGCATCCTGCACCCCACGCCTGTGAACGGTCTGGGCGTGATGGCCATCGGCGCGCTCGGCTTCGGCGTAAACCTGATCTCGGCCTGGCTCCTGTCTGGCGACAGCCACAATATGAATTCGCGCGCGGCGCTCATGCACGTGTTGAGCGATCTGCTGGGCTCCGCCGCCGCCGTGGCCGCGGGCGTCGTGATCTGGCTCACGGGCTGGATGCCCATCGACCCGCTGTTGTCCTTCGTCGTCACCTTCCTGATCCTGCGTTCCACCTGGTCGCTGGTACTGCAGTCCTCGCATATGCTGATGGAGGGCGTGCCGGCCCACCTGGACCTAGCCGCCATCGGCCGCTCGCTGGCCGCGCAGACGGGCGTGAAGTCGGTGCACGACCTGCATGTCTGGCATCTGGGCTCGCAACGGGTGGCCCTATCGGCCCACGTGGTGATTGCTGAGGCAGAACGCTGGCCACGGCTCTTGGCCGGCGCGCAGAGCATGCTGGCGAACGAATACGGCATCGACCACGTGACGCTGCAGCCGGCCTGGGTGGCCGCACCGCCCAAGGGTAAGATCATTCCGTTGACGGAAGTAGCGGCAGAGACACATGACCACGATCACGGGCACGCACACCACGATCACGAACATCACGACCATGATCATGACCACCACGACCATGGTCATCACCACGATCACTAAATTAACGACGCCTTAGGCCTTGGTTGGCTTGCGCGGCGTCTTGCTAGCCTTAGGCTTCTTCACCGCCTGTGCCCGTAGCGCGGCTCCCAAGCCCGTGCGCGACCACTCAATCAGATCGACGCGGTCCTCCAGCGCCTCATCTGGGATGCGCCAGTAGGACATGCTCATCTGCTTGCCGTCCTTCATGGTGTAGACGAAGGGGCTGCTGCCGGCCGCCTCAAAGCGGGCGACGGTTTCCTGGTCGGTCTTGAGGTAGAAAACCTCGTCGTCGACGATGGCGAAGCACAGGCCATCGCAGTAGATGCCCCAACCGCCAAACATGGCGCGGCCTTTCACCGTCCCCATGGGCGATAGCTGCTCGCACAGCCACGATACGAATTCGTTTTCCTTTGGCATACCTGTCCTCGCGCTGAGACGAAAAAAAGGCCGGCACGCGACGCCGGCCTTTCGCTTGCCTGTCTGGCATCAACCGTCCTGATTGATCTTCGCTATCAACGTAGCCAGTACGCTCGCCGCCTTCTCGTTGTCCACCTGGCAGGTGCCGGCTGCCTCGTGGCCGCCGCCGCCGTAGCCCAGGCACAGCTCGCCCACATTGGTCTTCGAGCCGCGGTCCAGGATGGACTTGCCGATGGCGAACACCGTATTCATCTTGTCGCGGCCCCACATCTGGTGGATGGAGATGTTCGTCTCGGGGAACAGGGCGTAGATCATGAAGCGGTTGGTGGCGTAGATCGTCTCCTCGTTGCGCAGGTCCAGCACGGCGAGGTTCTTGTGTACGGTCGTGCAGCGCAGGATCTGCTCCTTCGCCTTCGGCTCGTGCTCGAAATACAGCTCCACGCGCTCGCGCACGTCGGGCAGCGTGAGGATGTCCTCGATGCCGTGCGTGCGGCAGTAGTCGATCAGGTCCATCATCAGCTGGTAGTTGCTGACGCGGAAACTGCGGAAGCGGCCTAGGCCCGTGCGTGCGTCCATCAGGTAGTTGAGCAGCACCCAGCCTTCCGGGCTCAATATCTCGTCGGCCGTGAAATCGGCCGAGTCGCCCTTGTCCACGGCTTCCATCATGTCCTCGCGCACGCGCGGGAAGGCCTTCTTGCCGCCGTAGTATTCGTATACCACACGGGCGGCCGACGGCGCGGTGGGGATGATGATATGGTTGTCGCGCTTCTCGTTGCGCAGCGTCTCGGAGAAGTGGTGGTCGAACGCCAGGTGGATGCCCGGCACGTAGGGCAGGTTCGTGCTGATGTCGCGCGCGCTGACTTCGACCTTGCCATCCTGCATGTCCTTCGGGTGGACGAACAGGATATCGTCGATCATGTCGAGTTCCTTCAGCAGCACGGCGCAGACGAGGCCGTCGAAGTCGCTACGGGTGATAAGGCGATATTTGGGTACGGACATGGCTGCTCCTACGGAGTTTCGGCGATGGGCTCGCCGGCATAGCGTTGAATGACTTCCTTCAGTTTCGGACTCGCGGCCAGCTTTTTCCAGGCGGCATCCAGCCTGGCCAGCCTTTCTGGCGACAAACGTCGCGAGGCGACCAGGTGGAGCGACAACTCTCCTAGTATGACAGGCTCCCAGCGAAATTGCCGGGTCGCGCCCAGCTTGAATGCAGTAAATTGCATAGAGCGCTCCAGCCCCAGGGCAAAGCGGCCACGACCCACGATAAGCTTCTGCAGCAGCTGCTGGATGCTGATGGGCGGCGCATCCAGCACAATGCCAGGGTGCCCCACCACCATCGAGTAGGGTGTGGAACCCGGCAGCGCCAGGAGGATGCCTTTGTCGCCCAGCGCGGCCAGATCGTCCAGCTTGTCGATTCGGATAGCGTCCTCGGCGCGCGCCAGCACGCGCACGCGGGTCGTCTCGATGGCCGGCTCCAGGAAATGGTAGCGTGCGGCGCGTGTGGGCGACTTGGCGCTGAGCGATACGTCGATATGCCCCTCTCGCTCCTCTTCGATCAC
>JAFAKZ010000396.1 GCA_019234745.1 Burkholderiales bacterium | reverse complement strand
GCCGCCATCGGCGTAACCAACCAGCGCGAGACGACGGTGATCTGGGAGCGCGCTACGGGCAAGCCCATCCACCGCGCCATCGTGTGGCAGGACCGCCGCACGGCCGACTGGTGCAAGGCGCACTGGTCGGAAGAGCGGGAGAACTGGCTGGCCGAGCGCACGGGCCTGCTGCTCGATCCCTACTTTTCCGGCACCAAGATTTCATGGCTGCTCGACCATGTCCCCGGCGCCCGCGCGCGGGCGGAAGCGGGCGAGCTGGCTTTCGGCACCATCGATAGCTGGATCATCTGGCAGCTCACGGGCGGCCGCGTACACGCTACCGATGCGACCAATGCGTCGCGCACCCTCTTGTTCAACCTGCATACGCAAGACTGGGACGACGAACTGCTGGCCTTCTTCAAGGTACCGCGTGCGCTATTGCCCAAGGTGCTCGACAGCGCGGCCGACTATGGCAGCACCGACCCGGCGCTGTTCGGCGCCGCCATCCCCATCCGCGGCGTGGCGGGCGACCAGCAGGCGGCCACGGTAGGTCAGGCCTGCTTCGCGCCCGGCATGGTCAAGTCCACCTATGGCACAGGCTGCTTTATGGTGATGAACACGGGGGAGGAAGTCGTGCGCTCGCGCAACCGACTCATCTCCACCGTGGCCTACCGCTTGAACGGTAAGCCGACCTTTGCCTTGGAAGGCAGCATCTTTATCGCTGGCGCTGCCGTGCAGTGGCTGCGCGACGCGCTCAAATTGATAGGCTCGGCGGCTGAGACGGAAAAGTGGGCGCGCGAGGCGGAAGATACGCGCGGCGTCTACCTTATTCCCGCCTTCACGGGCCTGGGCGCACCCTACTGGGACCCGCAGGCGCGCGGTGCCATCGTGGGCCTGACGCGCGACTCCGGCATCGCCGTGATCGTACGCGCGGCGCTGGAGTCCGTCTGCTACCAGACGCGTGACCTGCTGGAGGCCATGCACGCCGACGGCGCCAAGCTACCCGCCGCCCTGCGCGTGGACGGCGGCATGGCCGGCAACGACTGGCTGATGCAATGCCTGGCCGACCTGCTTGCGACAAGCGTGGAGCGCCCGACCATCACGGAGACGACGGCGCTGGGCGCGGCCTACCTGGCGGGCTTGGGTGTGGGTATCTACAAGGGCCTGGATGAGATTGCCGCGTTGTGGGCGCGCGAGCGCGCGTTTGAGCCGGCTATGCCGGCCGAGAAGCGCGACGCGCAGTATCGGGGCTGGATGGAGGCGGTGGGGCGGGTGCGGAGTAAGTAGGCTTGCGCCTACGACTGCGGCCGCTCCCAAGCCGGCGGGGATCCTTCGGCAACCCGCCGGACATGCCTCAACTCCCAATATCCACCACCCACTTCCACTGCCCCGCCGCATCCCGCTTCCATACCGACACATAGCGTCCGCTCACCTCATAGGGCTTGCCATCCTTGCCCGTGCCGCGCGCCGTATACTCGCCCCAGGTGTAGCCCAAGTCGCCGGAAGCAGCCGCGTCGGCCTTCACCGGGTGCCATTCCAGCGTGCCGGGGCGCCAGCCTTGCACGGACTTACTGATTTCTGCCTTGCCCACCAGGGGTGGGGCGCCCTCGCGGAACATGGTGGCGTCCTCGCCCACCCAGTCCAGGAAGGCGGCGATCTTGCCCTGGGTCATTGATTCGGCCGCGAAGGCGCGGTCGGCGGCCATCAGCTCGGCCCGGTATTTGTCCACATCGGCGGCCTGTGCGGCCAGGCTCAAGAGCCCGATAGCTAAGGCGATCAAGTAACGCATAGTCTCTACTCCCGGTTAGATCCCACAACCGTACCACCTGCGATAAGATCGTGTGCGTAACGCATTGTTGCGTTGATACGTTCTCCCTCACCATGGAACTTGGTTTCGACCCCGGCCTGATCCTGCTGGCGATGGCACCCGTGTTTATCGGCTGCATCCTGTGGGAGGCGTGGTACTGGCACAAGCGCGGCGTGGCCAAGTATTCGCTGGTCGATACACTATCGAACACCTGTCTGGCGGCCCTGCACCAGGGCGCCGATATCCTGGCAACCCTGCTGTTCATCAAGACGGCTTATGCCTGGGTGTACCAGCATGGCATCCATGTGTTCGTGATGAATGCCTGGAATGTCGCGCTCGCCTTCCTTGTGCAGGACTTTCTCTACTACTGGTTCCACCGGGCGCACCATCGC
>JAFAKZ010000129.1 GCA_019234745.1 Burkholderiales bacterium | reverse complement strand
CGTGGCCAAAATGGAGTATGCGAACCGCGCCACCGAGGCGATCGGCATGCTCAAGCGCACGGACTTCGACATCATCCTGTGCGACTTCGACCTGGGCCACGGCTACGACGGCCTGCACCTGCTCGAAGAGATCAAGATGCGCAACCTACTCAAGCCTTCTGCGATCTTTATGATCGTGACAGGCGAGCGGCGCGCACGCATGGTGATCTCGGCCGCCGAGCAGGCACCGGACGATTACCTGCTCAAACCCTTCACGGGCGAAGAATTGAAGACGCGGCTCGACCGTATCTACCGCAAGAAGCACGAGTTCAGCGCGCTCGACGCCGCCATGCTCAACCAGGACTACCTGAAGGCCCTGGCCGAGTGCAATGAGCGCATTGCGCGCAAGGACCCTTTCCTGCTGGAATTCCTCAAGATCAAGGGGCGCATCGCGCTGCAGATCGGCGACCATGGCACGGCACGCGACACTTACCAGACAGTGTTGAATGCGCGCGATGCGGCCTGGGCACGCATGGGCCTGGCCAAGGCCCTGTACCACCTCAAGGAGTTCGACGCTGCACGCCAGCTGTTCGAGGCACTGCTGGCCGAAAACAGCCGCATCATGGAAGCCTACGATTGGCTGGCGAAGATCCACCAGGCCGAACATGAGCACAAGGAAGCGCAAAGCGTGCTGGCCCGCGCTGTGGAGCTCTCCCCCGTCAACGTCGGGCGGCAGAAGAAGCTGGGCGAGGTCGCCATGAAAAACGGCGACTACGAGACGGCGGTGAAGTCCTTCCAGCAGACCATCGGCATCGCCAAGTACTCCTTCTGGCGTGACGCGGCCGACTACGCCAGCCTGGCCAAGGCCTACCTGGGCAAGGGCGATGTGATCGAAGCGGCCAAGGCCGCGAGCGACGTGCGGCGCGAATTCCGCTCCGACCACAAGGCCGAGATGCTGGCCACCGTGGTGGAAAGCCAGGTGGCCATCAAACAGGGCAACGATATGCGTGCCCAGCAGCTGCTTAACAAGGCCATGCAGCAGTTCGCCGGCGTGGCCAACGACCTGCCCGAGCATTTTGCGCTCGAACTGGCGGAAACCTGCTACCAGCTGGGCGAGGACGCGGCCGGCAGCGACATCGTGCAGAAGATGGTGCGCAACCATCACGAGAACATCGACATCCTCGACCGCGTGCAGCGCATGTACGACAACATCGGCCGGCCCGAGCAGGGCCAGCAGATGATCGAGGACAACGCCCGCGCCATCGTCGAGATCAATAACGAAGCCGTGCGCATGGCCCAGGCGGGCGACCTGGAAGGTGCCGTGCAGAAGTTCGTGCACGCGGTCGAGGAAATGCCCGCCAATGTGCAGGTGATGCTCAACGCCGCCAACGCCATGCTGGCCTACGTGGCACGCAAGGGCTGGCATGAGGAGTATATGGACCTGGCGCAGAACTACCTGGACCGCGTGAAGGTACTGGAGCCTGCCAGTGTGAAATACCTGAAGTTGCGCGATGCGTATGCGATGGCAAGGCGGCGGTTCAGGGTGTAGCGTGCGGTCGGTGTACCGCAACATGTAGGTTGGTGTGGAGCGCAGCGATGCCCAACGTTCACCGCGACGTAGCGTCGAACGATGAACACCTCATGAATCAAACGGGCAATGCCGTTGACGGGATTAGGCAACGTCGCCGCGGGATGTGCGGTGAACGTTGGGCATCGCTGCGCTTAGCGCCAATTTACGCAATTGGATTTCCCTCTTCGCGGGCATGACGCTTTTGTAGGGTGCCACTAAGCGCAGCGCAATGCACCAATCTGTTGAAAGAGCGGTGCATTGCGGCTTCGCCTTAATGCACCCTACGGAAACACGGCGACGTCATAACCCGTGCGCCCGCCCTACTCTCCCTGCGTCGCCAGAAACTGCGCCACATGCAGGCGCAAGTGCCGCGTGCAGTCGAAGTAGCGGCCACGCAATTCAGCCGAGGTCTCCAAGCCGGACTGCTCCAGTGCCGCCTCGAACTCGATGGCCAGCGTGCGCAGGTCTGTGGCGCCCAGCGTGCCGGCCATACCCTTGACCGTGTGCACCAGGCGCGAGGCCGTTTCCAGGTCTCCCTCGCGCAGCGCGTCGCGCAGGGTGTCATCGTTGCTTTCCATGCTCTCCACGAAGCGTTCCAATAACCGCTTGAGCAGGCTAGGCTTGCCCGCCACGTGCTTCCATAGCTCGGCTACGTCGATATGGGGGGCGAGGCCGGCGAAGCGCGCCATTTCCTTGTTGGGCGACTCGACCGGTGCCACCTTGGGCGGCTGCGGCTGCGTGTGCGCCGCGTCGGGTGTGCACCAACGCGCCAGCACCTTGTACAGCTCGGGTGGCGAGATGGGCTTCGATACGTAGTCGTTCATGCCGTGCGCCAGGCATTGCTCGCGGTAGCCGGCGATGGCGTGGGCCGTCATGGCGATAATGGGCACATTGGGCTGGCGCGTGCCCGCGCGGATGCGCTTGGTGGCGGCGTAGCCGTCCAGCACCGGC
>JAFAKZ010000060.1 GCA_019234745.1 Burkholderiales bacterium | reverse complement strand
AACATCGGCGCGACCTTGGCGGATATGGGCCTGGACGCCTGGGCCAACCACTATGCGCAGTCGTCCTACTACCCCTATTGGGGCGGCAGCCACCTATTCCTGGCGCAGCGCTACGAGGGCGACTACGACCAGACTTCCGAACTGCTGGCCGGCTTCCTGGCCGACCCCACGGCCTTCGGCGCCGACCCGGCCCGCCAGCACCTGCTGAGCGAACCGGGGGCCTATGGCGAGCTGCAGGGCATGCGCATAGGCAGCAAGGCGCTCGACATGAATGAGTACTCGCTGACGGGCAATGGCTACGATAACGCCGCCTTGCCCTTCGCCTGGTTCGGCCAGGGCTCGCGCACGCAGATCACGCCGGGCAATGCGCCCATCACGGCGGATGCCAACAATGCGCTCTTGGGTGCAGGCGTGAGGCTCACGCCCGAGCTGTCCGCCTTTGCCTTCGCCAGTCATTTCCACATTGCGTCCACGATCGCCGGCCAACCCGACAGCCTCAACGACAATCGCGTGGATGCGGGCGCGAGCTACCGCTTCGGGCCGCAGTCGCAGCTCTGGCTGCGCCTGGGCAGCGTGGACCAGGACGAGCAGCAGACCATCCCGCCACCCGACCCCATCTACCTGGGCAATATCCCCCGCACGCGCAGCGTCTCGCTGCGCCACACCTTCAGCCTGGATACGGGCAGCGAGGTCAGCTACGGCTTCGAGGGTACGCGCCGCCGCGGCAGCAAGTCCGAATTTGCACCCAGCGACCTGGGCACGGTGGTGGGGAGCGAGCAGTACGACGACCGCTCTTCTGATGGCTGGCTGGGTGTGCGCCAGCACCTGGGGGCCGATTGGCGTGTGGACGGGCAGCTCGATTGGGCGCACTACGGCAAGACGCGGCACGTGGTGACCAATGTGCTGCTGGACGGCGTCACCTATCCCGTGGAGGACAATCAGGACGCCTACAATCGTACGCACGTCGACCCGCGTGTCGGCCTTGTTTACTCGCCCTCACCCGCCTTCGCCATCCGCACGGCCTGGCAGCGTTGGCAGCGACCCTACGGCAGTGGCGGGCTAGAGCCAGTGACGACGGCCGATATCCCCCTACCCGACCAGTTTGTGCTGCCCGGCGGCGTGGTGAAGCGCTGGCGCCTGCAAGTCGATTGGGAGTTCACTCCGCACCAGTTCGTCTCCGTATTTGGTGATCGCGTGGACGTGCAGAACATCGCCTTTGCCAATCTGTCGCTCGACGGCTTGGCCGTAGAAAACATCCCCATGGGCGTGCCGCAGATCAACAGCCTCTTGGGCGACAGCCTGTTCTCGCCTACCCAGCTCGGCACGCTGGGTACCACGCCCATCTTCACGGCCGGCCGCATCGAGCTGGCCGGCGTGCAGTACAACGCGTTGCTCTGGGCGCACACAAGCGTCTACCTGAGCGCCCTGCACATCCATAGCCGCAATACGACGAGCGACTTCGCAGGCTTGCCCCTGCCGGGCCTGCGTGAGCGCAGCGCGCTGGTCGGGCTCGCCTGGGCCGAGGGCAATTGGACGGCCAACGGCGAGTTGGTCTATGGCAGCCGCTACCCGGTGGACGAGAGCAGCGGTTGGGACAACGCGGCGCCGGAAACGCGCCAGGCCGTGTTTCGCGGCGGTTGGCGCAGCGATGACCGGCGCTGGCAGCTCTATCTGGTGGGCCGCCATACGGAAGGTGGGGGTGCCGATAACCTGCTTGGCTTGGAAGCCAAGCTGCGGTTTTAAGAGCGCATGGCCCGGCGACTGCTGCGCAATCTCCGTTTCAGTACCCGCGAGCGCCTGCTGCGCACGCGCGGCGGCCGTGTGGCGCTGGGGGCGACGAAGGTTGCAGCGCGCTACGTGATCCCAATGCTGCCCGTCCTGGCCGTATTGTTTGCCTTGGGGGTGGCTTATGCACTGACCCTGACCAGCCCCTGGCAGACCCTGCACCAGACGGAATTCGACCTGCTCACGGTGGCCACGGCACCGCGCGAACAGCAGCTGCCCATCACCATCGTCGGCATCGACGACACATCCATGCAGGTGACGGAGCGCCAGTGGCCCTGGCCGCGTGCCTGGCACGCCAAGCTGATCGACACGCTGACGCGGCAGGGGGCGGCTGTCGTCGCCTTCGACGTGGTGTTCGACAGCCCGACGGACGAGGAGAACGATGGGGCCATGGCGCAGGCCATCCACCGCGCCGGCAATGTGATCCTGGCACGCACGGTGGCGGAAGAACTATCGCCGCACGGCGACGTGCTGCTGCGCATGAAGATAGACGAACGCCCACTGCGCCGCTTCCTCGACGCGGGTGCCACCATGGCGCTCGTCGACGTGCCGCCCGACCCGGACCTGGCGATACGGCGCCAGCCCACGGCGGACGATGCGCTATGGCGCGTCGTGTGCAAGATGCTGGCCGCACGGGCTGAGGGCGTGACGCCGGACCTGGCAACAAGTGACGATCGGCGCATCCATTACTACGGACCGCGCAACACCTTCCAGTACGTGAGCTACGTGCAGGCGCTGGACGCCGACAACAGCCTGCCGCCGAACTTCTTCAATGGCCAGGTGGTACTGGTGGGGCGAACCTCATTGGCCGCCAGCAACCTCAACACCCAGCCCGACACCTTCCCCACACCCTATACGCGCATCAACAGCCAGCTCACGCCCGGTATCGAAATCCATGCATCCTTGATCGAGGCCGCGATCCGCCACCAGCCGCTCGTCGAAATGCCGGCCTACCTGGTCTGGGGGCTCGCCCTGCTGTCGGGTTCGCTACTGTCGCTCGCGGGTCGTGGTGGCCGTTTCATGTTCGTGCCGCTCACGGGCGTTGCGCTGATCGCGGCCTTGGTCGTGAGCGATGTCGCCCTGTTCCGCTACCAGGGGCGCTGGCTGCCGGCTGTACCGGCGTTGACCACGGTAATCATCGTCTTCGTCGAACGCTTCGTCTTCGTCTACCTGGCGGAGCGGCGCCAGCGCGTGGCCATCCGCAAGATGTTCGCCATGTACGTGCCGCCCAAGGTGGTGGCGGAACTGGAAAGCCAGCCCGACAAGCTCACCCTGGGCGGCCAGCAGCGCGACATCACCATCCTGTTCACCGACCTGGCCGACTTCACCAGTATTGCCGAAGCCATGGAACCCTTGGCCGTTAGCCGCCTGCTCAACCGCTACTTTTCCATCATGACGCGCATCGTGTTCGAGCACGAGGGTACGCTGGACAAGTTCATTGGCGACGCCATCATGGCCTTCTGGGGCGCGCCGCTGGACGACCCGCAGCAGGCGGCGCGCGCTGTGGCCTGCTCGCGCGCCTTGCAAGCGGCGACGGCGACGCTGAACGCCGAATTCCGCGCCCGCGGCTTGTACGAGCTGACCACGCGCGTGGGCATCCACACGGGCAGCGCCGTGGTGGGTAATCTCGGTTCGCCCGAACGCTTCAGCTACACGGCCCTTGGCGACAGCGTGAACCTCGCTTCGCGCCTGGAGGGTACGAACAAGATCTACGGCACGGGCATCCTGATGTCGGAGCAGACGGCACTAGCAGCCAAGGCGCCCTGTCGCCGCGTCGACCGCGTGCGGGTGAAGGGCAAGCTCACCGCTGTCGACCTATTCACGCCTTGCGACGATGCGTCCCTGATCGAACTGACGGAGCGCGCATGGCAGCACTATTTGGCACGGCAGTGGGCAGAGGCTGGGCAGGTATGGGAAGAAATTGCTGCACGCTGGCCGCACGATACGCTAGTCCCCGTATTCCGCGCCCGCCTGGCCGAGCCAATGCCACCGGATGACTGGGATGGCTGCCGCATGGAGCGGCGCAGCCGGAAGTGAATGATTGGCACCGCGTTCCTACGCTCAAGCCGCGAGGTACTGCTTGGCGTAGCGAAAGGCAGCATGCAACATTGTCGCCGCAACGAACAGTGTGCCAAATGTGAGGGCGATCATTCCGTCTGCGCGTGCTAGATTGGCCCGCATTCGATACCTTGTGTGGCGCTGGGGAAGATCATGAAACTGACTGTGAACGACGTCGAGCGGGAGATCCATTCCGATGAGACCACGCCGCTGCTATGGGTACTGCGCGACGAATTGGGCCTCACGGGCACCAAGTTCGGTTGTGGCGTGATGGCCTGTGGCGCGTGCACCGTGCTGATTGACGGCGAAGCGACGCGAAGCTGTGTGCTGCCTGTATCCACCTTTGCCGGCCGTCAGGTTGTCACCATCGAGCACCTAGGCACAAGCAGCCAGCCCAGTGCCGTGCAAGCGGCCTGGATCGCGCAGCAGGTCCCGCAGTGCGGCTACTGCCAGAGCGGGATGATCTGCGCCACCACGGCGCTGCTTGCGAAGCACCCGCAGCCGAGCGACGCGGACATCGATGCCAATATCACCAATCTGTGCCGCTGCGGCACCTATCCGCGTGTGCGCGCCGCGATCCACGAGGCCGCGCGTCTGCTGGGGGATAAGCGATGAGCGCGCAGGGACAATCCGACGACGGCAAGCCGGTCAACCGCACGCGCCGCGCCATCCTGTTCGCGGGCGCCCTGGGGGCGGTGGGCGCCTTGGGCTTCGCCGTGAGCTTTCGCGCCATCCCGCCCAACGGTCGTATTGGCGATCGCCATGTCCTTCCGACCCGCAAAGACACGATCGCGCTCAATGGTTGGGTGCGTATTGCCCGTGATGGCCGGGTTTACCTGGCCGTGCCGCGCTCCGAGATGGGGCAAGGCGTGCACACCGCCCTGCCTATGCTGATTGCCGAGGAGCTGGGCTGTCGCTTGGAGGACGTCGAGATCGAAGAGCCGCCCATTAGTCCGGTCTATGCCAATGTCCGTGTGCTGGAAATGGGTTTGCCCTTCCATCCCGATCAACATGGCATGGTGGTGGACATGGGGCTGACTGCAGCGCGCTGGCTGGCCTTCCACACCGGCGCAATTGCGACGGGCGGCAGTAGCAGCGTGGCGGACGCCTGGCTGACGATGCGCACGGCTGGCGCCATGGCGCGGGAGATGCTGCTTGCTGCAGCCAGCCAAAGGCTTGGCTTGGTGACTGCGCAGCTGCGCGTGGAGGCCGGGCAGATTGTGGCGACCGATGGTCGCGTGCTGAGCTTCGCCAGCCTGGCGGATGATGCCGCCCGGATTGAGCTGCCCGCGACCGTTGCGCTGAAGCAGCCAAGCGAATTCCGCCTGATCGGCACACCCGTCGCGCGGCGTGATATTCCGGACAAGGTACGGGGCGCAGCCGAATTTGGCATCGACGTGAAGCGGCCAGGGCAATTGTCCGCCGCCATCCTGATGTCGCCCAAGTTGGGGGGGCGCGTCGGGCAGGTGGACGACAATGCCGCACGGGCGCTGGCTGGCGTGCGCGCCGTCATCCGCGTGCCTGCGCTGGGCGGCGCGCCCGAAGGGGTGGCGGTGGTGGCGGATACCTGGTGGCAGGCCCATCGCGCGCTGGATGCCTTGAAGGTGAGCTGGGTCGATGGCGAAGGCGCATCCGTATCGACGGAAAGCATCGCGGCCCAATTAACCCAGGCGCTCGCCGAGCGCGGCGACGGCTATTACGAACGCGGCGCGCCGGACGAGCAGCCGACCGGCACGACGCTGAAGGCGCGCTACACGGCGCCCCTGCTGGCGCACGCGACCATGGAACCGCAGAACGCCACGGCGCTCTTGGAAGGTGGGCGGTTGACCGTCTGGGCGCCGACCCAGGTGCAGTCGTTTGCGCTCAAGGTGGCTGCGCGCGCGGCCGGCGTCAAACCCGAACAGGCCCAGCTGCACACGACCTTGCTCGGCGGGGGCTTCGGTCGCCGCCTGGAGGTCGACGTCGTGGCCCAGGCGGCCTTCCTGGCCGCGCAGATGCCGGGAAAGCCGATCCACCTGCTGTGGTCGCGCGAGGACGACACGCGGCACGATATGTATCGGCCGCCCGCCGTGGCCGATTTCGAGGGCACGATCGACGCTAAGGGACGCATCGTGCGCTGGGTGACCAAGACCGCGACGACGTCGATCACACACCAGGTCATGCGCCGCTACGGTTACGGCATGATGGCCCATGGTCCGGACAAGACGACGGTCGAAGGGACCTACGACCTGCCCTACGACGTGCCGAACTTTGCGGCGCGCGCCGTCGATGTCGATCTGCCCGTTCCCGTCGGCTACTGGCGCAGCGTGGGCCACTCCTACAACGCCTTTTTCGTGGAAACCTTCATGGATGAGCTGGCGGCCTCGGTCCTGGCCGACCCGCTGGGGTTTCGCTTGGCGCACCTTGCATCGAAGCCGCGCTACCGCGCGGTACTGGCGCTTGTCGCCGAGATGGCCGGCTGGGGTAAACCACTAGCAGCCGGCCGTGCCCGCGGCATTGCGCTCGCCGAATCCTTCGGCTCCGTCGTCGCGCAGGTTGTGGAGGCCTCGGTCAGCGCGGACCATCGTATCGTCGTGCATCGCGTCTGTTGCGCGGTGGATTGCGGCATTGTCGTGCATCCGCACATCGTGAGCCAGCAGCTGGAGAGTGCTGTGATCTTCGGCCTGTCCGCCGCCCTGTATGGCGAGATCGGCTACAAGGACGGCGCCGTGCAGCAGTCGAGCTTCCCCGACTACCGCATCCTGGGCATGGCCGAATGCCCGGTCATCGAGACGCGCACTGTGGCCAGCGCCGAGCCGCCCAGTGGCATCGGTGAAGTCGGCTTGCCGCCGCTCGCACCTGCCCTGGCCAACGCCTTGGCCGCCGTCACCGGGCAACGCTTTCACCAGCTGCCGCTGCGCATCGCGGCATAGGTAGGGATTCTGGCTAAGACTTCCTCTGGCAATGCGCCGGCAGGGGTGGTGGCACCGCTTGTGCGTCGACTGTCTTGGGGCGGCATTCTTCCTCGCTCGCCACGCTGGTCGGTGTGGCTTCCACATCCACGGCGATCTTCACATTGTCGCTGACGAGATGGGTGAAGTGGTCGAGCCCCCAGCGGCTGCGCTGGATGGTCGTATCGACATGGCTGCGGCAGGTGGGAGGGCGGTCGCCTGCCGCTGGCGTGCAGGTCATCGAGGCAATGGAGAGCGTGATCGGCTGCCGGACGCCCATCATGATCAGCGTCCCATCCACATTGCGCGGAAACTCGCCATTCAGCTCGAAGTTCTCCGCCTGCACGGTCACGGTCGGCCAAATGCCCACGTTGAAGAACCGCTCACCCTTGAGGAAGGCATCGCGGCTTGAAGAGCCCGTCGCAAGCGAAGCCGTCTGGATGATGACTTCGATCGTGCCACGGTGGTGGTCGTGGTCCAGTAGGAGAAAACCGCTCGCCGCGTTGAACACGCCATGCGTATGCACAAAGCCCAGGCTCACCACATCGAAGGTGGGTCGCGTATGGTCGGGCGTGAGGGCGTAGACCTCGTCGGCAAGGCAGCGCGATGCAAGACACAGCGGCAGCAGACAAGCAGCGAGAACAAGCCCCAGCTTGCGTCTGCCGCCGTTGTCGATGTACAACGATGCAGTCATCACATGCTCCTGCGCTTGCCTGTCTAGGCAACTTGCGACACGCTTCCCGATACAAGCCATTGTTGCAAATGGCGTCCGGGGTCAGCGCATATCTTGACAGGCGGTTGTTGACGCGATGATTTCGATTACATGACAATCCGGCGCGCGGACAGGTTATCGTCCATACCCCATGTTTCGACCACCATGACGGTGTATTGCCAAGCGGCGCAGACCGGTTGCAATACGCGGAGATCACCTTGTCATTCATCAAAGACAAATTCGCCCACATCCCAGAGGGTGCCGGCGCGCTGTTTTTCATTCAGATTTTTGCCACCCTGGGCTTTGGTGTGCTGCAGTCGTCCTTGGTGCTGTACGCCACCAAGCATCTGCAATTCAGCGCGGCGCAGGCGGCAGCCATCATGGGCGTGTTCGGCGCCTTCAACTATGGCCTGCACTTGTTCGGTGGCTACCTGGGTGGGCGCTTCCTGAGCAACCGCAACCTGTTCGTGGGCGGCATGGTGCTGCAGGTGATCGGCTGCGCCTTTATCGCGGGCGGCACCGCAGCGCTCATGTATTGGGGGCTGGCGCTCTTCCTCACCGGCAGCGGACTCAACGTCACCTGCCTGAATATGATGCTGACGCAGCGTTTCGAGCCGGAGGACATCCGCCGCGAAGGCGCATTCCTGTGGAACTATGCAGGTATGAACGTCGGTTTTGCCATCAGTTTCCTGGTGGCAGGGCATTACGAGAACCTGCAGGACTATACGGCGATGTTCCTGTTCGCCACGGTCGGCAACTTTGCCGCGATCGTGATTGCCGCGATCAACTGGAAAGCCATTGCCGACCTCGATACGCCGCTCCTGCACGTGAACCGCACGCAATTCCTGCAGCGTTTCGCCGTCGGGATCGCCATCCTGGTAGGCTTGGTGCCGGTGGTCTGGCTCCTGCTGCAGTACCCCGACTACACGGAAGTGATCGTCTACACGATTTGCACCTTCGTCGGCCTCTACCTTGCCTTCCTCGCGATGAAGCACCACGACGCGCGCGAAAGGAACAATATGTGGGCCTACCTGATCCTCACCCTGGGCTCGCTCGTGTTCTGGGCGCTGTACCAGATGACGACGAATGGCCTCATCATCTTCTGCGAGCGCAACGTCAACCGCGTGGTAGGTAGCTACGAAATCGCGCCGCAGTGGATCCAGTTCATCAACACGGCGGTGATCGTGCTGGGTGGCCCGACCATGTCTGCCCTGTTCGTGCGCCTGCGTGCGCGTGGCTGGAATATCGACGTGCCCAAGCAGTTCTCCATCTCGCTGATCCTGATGAGCCTGGGCTTCCTGATCCTGCCCATCGGCATCAAGACGGCCGGGGCCGACGGCATGGTGGCGTTCCAGTGGATCTTCTGGAGCTATATCTTCCAGAGCGTGGGCGAATTGCTGATCTCGCCCGTGGGTTACGCCATGATCGGCCGCCTGGCGCCCAAGCAGTACCAGGGCATCATGATGGGCAGCTGGATGCTGGTGACGGGTGTTGCGTCGCTCATGGCCGGCGACTTCTCCAAGATGGTGCCGGACGTGAAGGGCGTGCCTGCGAGCGTGACCAACCCGGCCTATTCCGACCTGTTCATGAAGCTGGGCCTGGGTTGCGTGGTTGTCGCCGTGGCGCTTGTGGTGCTCATCCCTACGCTGCGCCGCCTGATCAAGGACAAGAGCGAAGTGGACGCGGCACCGCTGGTGCTGGAGCCGGCGAACTAATCGGTTGGACAAGGCACCAGACGGCCACGCCACAAGGCGTGGCCGTTTTGTTTTGGGACCCGACGCCAGCGGACAAATATCGGGACAGGGCCCGCCAAGGCCGGCATAATTACATTCCTGCAAATATAGAACTCACCACCGAGTGTGGTGGCGCTGCACGCCATGCGCGACTGCCTTACCATTACATCTCCTGCCCGTTCACTACCGTCTGAAATGCCCCAGCTCCGTACCGCCCTTGCCGCGCTTGCGCTTGCCGTCACGTCTTGCCCGCTGCTGGCTGCCGAGACATCCAGCGACTTCAGCCACCCCGGCCCCGTGCTGGGCGTGTGGGTGCAGCGCGGTGAAGCGCGCCTGCCGCTGTACGAGGTGCCGCATCTGCAGAAGGGCGACAAGTTGCAGGTGGAGGTGGATAGCACTAGCGCGCAGGCCAAGTGGGCCGTGGTGTTGGCCGCCATCACGCCCTCGGGCTCGCACGTGAGCACGCGCAAGTTCGACCTGACGGAAGCGGGCGCCCAGCCCGAGATCGAGATCGCGGCCGACAACGAAGTGCCCGTCATCGTCGTGGCGCAGCAGCTCAACACCCTGTTCGGCCTGAGCCGCAGCTTCAGCCAGTCGTCCGGGCAGATTGCCGGCGCCATCCAGGACGACCCGCAGCGCTTCGTCGACCTGCAGAAGGTGGACGAGGTGAGCCACGCCGTCGATACGCTCACGGCCGGGTTGGAAGCGGCCGTGCAGTCGGCCAAGCCAGGGCATGCGGCCGACGCCGCCAAGGCGCTGGCAGGCAAGTTCGGCGTCAAGGACATCGGCAGCGACTGCTTCAAGGGCAATGCGGTGAACAGCAAGTGCGTCGCCACCAGCATCGTCTCGAACAAGGACTGGACGCTACCCAGCGCGGGCGACCTGGGCACCTTGGCCGGGCCCTTTGCGACGGCCGAGCTGTCGCCCGATACACTGGCCAACCTGCGCATGGTGGCGGCCGCCAGCGAATTCCTGGCCAACAAATACCACGACCAGTATTACTTCGCGCCGTCGCTCGGCAAGCGCCAAGAGGCGGGCGACAAGCTGCAGCTGTTTACCAACGCGCGGCTCAAGACGGGCAATGTGAAGACGGCCTATGTATACGTGCCGAGCTGGTTTGGCGGCAAGCAGCCGGCCGTGAGCCTGGCTGGTAGCGCCACGGCCTGCCTGTCGCAGGGCGAGATGAAGGCGGCCATCGACGGCCGCCTACCTAATGAGAACTACTGGCACGATTGGACGCTGACCTTGCGTGAGCCGGGTGCCAGCACACCGCTGCTGAAGACGGGCAAGCTGGGCTTCGACCCCGTGAAGGGTGCCTTCAGCCTCGACTACGCCAAGCTGGGCGAACTGGGCGCCAAAGGCCAGGTGTTGGAAGCGGCGCTGGACGGCCAGTACGGTTTCGAGGCCGTGAGCATCCCCGCCTTCAAGGTCGCGCTACCCGTGTCGGACAAGCTCACCGACCATCTGGCTGGGCTCGACACCCTGGTATCGGGCGAGCATGCGCACCTGCACATCACGGGTGGGGCGGGCGACGCCTGCATGGAGTCGCTGGCGCTGATGGCGGACGGCAAGGCCATCGCCACAGCCACGCAGGACAGGCATGACTACCTGGACATGGACCTCGCCAAGGTCGCCCCCATGGCGGCGACCCTGCAGATCAAGCAGTATGGCCTACCCGCGCAGACGCTGGCCGTGCACGTGCTCAAGCCGCGCGCCCATGTGCAGCGCCTGGAGCACCACGACCTGGAAACGGCGCTGAACGTGTATGGCGACAACCTGGATCGCATCGACAGCATCGAGCTGGGCAAACTGGTCTGCCACCCGGTGGCGACCAAGCCGGACGAACCGGCTGCGGGCTTGCGCGTGTTCAGTTGCCCAGACGAGGCCAGCGACAACGGCCACCTGCCCGCCCAGGTGACGGTGAACCACGTCGAGCACGAGCCAGCGTCCTTCGACGTGCCCATCGCGAAGCTGGTAGCGCGCCCGCATTTCGTGATCGACGACAATGCTGAGGCCATCCGCGTGCTGCTGTCGGCGCGCGCCGAGCAATGGGGCCTGCGCCCGGATGGCCGCCTGGTGAGCGACGACGAGGGTATGAGCCTGCAGCTGCGCGCCGTCGGCGGCTATGTACTGCAGCGCGGCAACTACACACTGCAGCTCAAGATTGCGGACGACCTGCAGACGGAGCAGACGCCCCTTGCCGTTCCCCTGATCGTCAACCGTGCCCACAACGAACTGCGCACGCGCAACCCCGTGCTATTGCAGCGCAGCCAGCTGCCCGGCGTGGTCAATCCGCTGTGGTACCGCGTGCAGCATCAGCAAACGGGCTTCGTGGGGGATTGGGAGCCGCTCAACCGTTCCGTGGTCATGCTGCCGTCCTTCGGCACCGTGGCCTGCACACCAGACGGCAAGGGCTTCCTCGTACACGGCGACCAGCTCGACGACATCGACTGGACCAGCCCAGACTCGGCTGCCAGCAAGGCACCCAAGGGGGCGGATGAGCATATCGTGCCCTGCGACAAGGGCGAATGCCTGGCCCTAGACCATATTGGTGAGGGCGGCCATCTGCGCGTGAAAGTGCATTGGATCGATGACCGCCTGTTCGACGTCAACCTGGGCAATCCCCCTTCCTGTCCCGCCGCGACTGCGGCTCGCTGATCTGTCATGTCGCAATCATGCATTCGTCATAAATTTGTAGTGGCACTTTCGTAATCCTTTGCTACAAATCTTGTTGCTGCCGAATGGTGGCAAACGAGAAATCGGGGCACGTCAGCGATACGTTGACCCGAGCACGCTGCGGCAAGAGTCCTGGCCGGCGCACTCCAATGTGGCCGGCCATATTCATGCCGCTCAATACAAAGGAAACGAAAGGCAAATCCATGAAGCTGCTGTCCATCCTGCTGGCGCTCGCCGCCATCACCGTCTCGGCCGACCCCGAAGCTGACGCTTGCGCTGCTGCTGCCGGCACCTATATGACGGGTGTTGTTTCCGATGGTCCCACGTTCAAGACCGGCAGCTACCGCCAGGGCGTGGAACTGTCCCACACGCATGTCCAGCTGATCAACGACGCTGACAACAACACCTACGACATCGCCATCGACAACGTCTACGCCGACGGCTACGACAACGCTGGCGAAAACGTGCCGGACCCGCTCACCAGCCTCGTGCCCGGCACCCATATCGAACTGTGCGGCCTGCCCTTCCCCGGCGGCATGCACTGGGTGCACTCCAACTGCGGCGTGACGCCGTCGCGCAGCCAGCCCGACGGCTGGGTGAAGATCATCGACGACAGCACGGGCAATATCGGCTCGAACCTGGAAGAGAGCCAGGAATACTGCTACCTGTGGGGCAACTAAGCGGGTAGGGCGCCGGGGCTGAGTTCCGGCGCTGTACTGACGCGGCGACCGGTGCGTGCGACAATCCTTTGTCAACGCCACCGGCCCGCCCAATGAATCCCACCCCCGACCAGCTGCGCCAGCAGTGCCACACGCGCCTGCCCGGCAATCGCCCCACCACCCCCGCCGCCGATTTCGCCGCCATGGCTGCCTGGTGCGAGGCGAACGGGGCCGAGTACGACCTGTACGGCGAGGGCAAGCTGGTGCAGGACTTCGAGCGCAAGATCGCCGACCTGCTGGGCTTCGAGGCGGCGCTGTTCGTCGCCAGCGGCACCCTGGCGCAAAGCGTGGCCCTGCGCCTAGCCTCCAAAGAACGGGGCCGTCCGCTGGTAGCCCTGCACGCCACGGCCCACGTGCTCAAGCACGAGCGCTCCAACCATCAGCTACTGGACCATTTCAAGACGATCACCATCGGTAACCCGCACCGCCCTTGGACGCTGGCCGACCTGAAGGCCACGGCCGACCCCTTCGGCGCCGCCCTGTACGAGCTGCCCATGCGCGAAATCGGCGGGCAGGCACCGAGCTGGGACGAGCTGGAAACGATCAAGCAACATTGCCGCGAGCAGGGCATTCACCTGCACCTGGATGGTGCCCGCCTGTGGGAAGTGGCCGCCGGCTATGGCCGCAGCCATGCCGAGATCGCCGCCGGCTTCGATAGTGTGTATGTATCGTTCTACAAGGGCATAGGCGGCCTGGGCGGCGCCATGCTGCTGGGCAAGCGCGCGTTCATCGACGAAGCATCGGGCTGGATGAAGCGCATGGGTGGCAACCTGTTCCGCCGTGCCCCCATGGTCGTGGCTGCAGCCATGCAGTTCGACCAGCGCCTGGCCGCCATGCCGGCGCTCTACCAACGTACCCTGTGGCTGTACGACGTGCTGCGCGACTTCCCCGCCCTCATGCCCAACCCGGCGCGGCCACAGGCGAATATGCTGCATGTGCATATGCCTGTGAGCGCAGCCCGCGCGACCGAAATCCGTAACCAGATCGCGGCCGAACACGGCATCTGGCTGTTCGGCGCGGCGACCGATGCGACCCTGCCGAACAGTAGCTATGTGGAGTGGTATGTGGGGGATAGCCTATTGGAGACGCCGGACGAGATGCTGCGGAAGGCTTTGGGGCTGTGGAGTGCGGCGCTGCAAGCGCGTTAGGACCGCAATGCTGAAATATAGGTTGGGTTTCGCAGTACGTCGGAAAAGCGAAACTCGCAAGCGCGTTTTCCGACGAGTTCAATCCCGGGTCAACACTTCCAGCAACTCAATCTCAAAAATCAAATCCGAATTGGGCGCAATCAGTGCGCCCACCTGGCGCTCGCCATAGGCTAGCGCGGCCGGCACATAGAGCTTGCGCTTGCCGCCCACCTTCATGCCCATCAAGCCCTGGTCCCAGCCCTTGATCACGCGGCCCGTGCCGATCACGCATTGGAAGGGCTTGCCCCGGTCCCAGGACGAGTCGAACTTCGTGCCGTCCGTGAGATAGCCTGTGTACTGCGTGGTGATCAGGGCGCCCTTGACGGCTGCCTTGCCGTCGCCCAGTTCGATGTCTTCGATGCGGAGTTCCGTGATCATGCTGTTTCCTTCCTGTCGAACGCGATGATAGCGCCGATTGTCGGCATTCGACCCATTTGCGGGCGATGACGCGTGGCCAGGCTGCCATTCGCTCAAGCCCGCGCTAGAATCCGATGGCATTTTTCACATCGTGCACGGCCCGCGCCTGGTGGGCGTGCATCGCTGACGATTCAACGAAATAGAACTGGAGACAAGCGGTGAAAGTAATGAGGAAATTTCATCTGATCGGCATCGCCGTGGCGAGCCTGATGGCGGGCGGCATGGCCGCGGCCGCCGACGATGTGGTATCGCAGCCCGTGGCGCCCGTGCGCCCCGTGACGGAGACCTACTTCGGCACGGCCGTAACGGATAACTACCGTTACATGGAAGACCTGAAGAACCCCGAAGTGCAGAGCTGGATGAAGGGTCAGGCGAACTATACGCGCGCCACGCTCGACGCCATCCCTGGCCGCGCGGCCCTGTTGGACCGCATCCACTCGCTCTCCAACGTCGACATCCGCCGTGCTGGTTTCATCCGCCGCGGCGAGCGCTATTTCTACCAGGTGCGCTTCCCCGGTGCGCAGTTGCCCAAGCTCTACTACCGCGACGGCCTCAAGGGCGAAGAGCACCTGCTGCTCGACCCGGCCAAGCTGGGAGAGGGCACGAAGACACATTACTCGCTGGACTACTATATGCCGTCCTGGGACGGTAAGCGTCTCGCCTACGGTGTGTCCGCGGGTGGCTCGGAAGCGAGCACGCTGCACCTGATGGACGTGGCGACGGGCAAGACGCTGGGCGAGGCCATCGACCGCACGCCCAACGACGTAATCGGCTGGCGTGCCGACAACAAGTCCTTCTTCTACCTGCGTTATGCCAAGCCGACGCCGGACATGCCGGCGAACGAGACGGAATTCAATGCGCGCACCTATCTGCACGTGATCGGCCAGCACGAAAACGGCGACGGCGACGCCGTGGTATTCGGCCGCGGCGTGTCCAAGACTGTGGACGTGCCGGAAGGGCAGGCCACGTATGTGATCACGTCCTCACAGTCGCCCTACGCGATTGCCGTGGCGAACCACAATATGGACGAGAACCCCGCCACCCTGTTCGTGGCCCCCGTGGACAAGGTGAATGGCGCTGCAACACCGTGGCACAAGTTGGCGGCGGTGGAAGACGGCGTAACGGAGTTCACGCTGAAGGGCGACCAGCTCTATTTCATCTCGCTCAAGGGCGCCTCGCGCGGCCAGGTAAAGGCCATGTCGCTGGCCAAGCCCGACCTGGCTCGTGCCCAGGTGTTGCTGCCGCAGGGCAAGGGCGTGATCACCAACCTGTCGCAGGCCAAAGAGGGCCTCTATGTGCGCGAGCTGGATGGCGCCGTGGCGCACCTGAAGCGCGTCTCCTTCGATGGCCGCGACGTACACCAGGTCCCAGTGCCGTTCGAGGGCAATCTGTTCCTCGCCGCGACGGATGCACGTGAAGCGGGCGCCCTGTTC
>JAFAKZ010000052.1 GCA_019234745.1 Burkholderiales bacterium | reverse complement strand
CCTAGTAAGTACGGGGAAAGATTTCAGTAAGCATGACGATAGCATGATATAAGAATATGTCTACGTCATTTCATACTGTGTGACGTCCCTGCTTTTTTTGCCTTACGCCCAGGTGCGGGTGGAGAGCAGCGGATGTTCCAAGCATGGCATGTACATTCGCGACCAATGCCGGCTATACGCTCGTGCGTCAATCGTCATGACTGCGGCCGCCCGGCGGACACGTCATCGCACGCAGTGGGTCGACAGGGTGCTCGCTCGATCGTCGTGGCATGCGCCGGTCTATCCGGTTCCTCGGGTACTCACCCGCTCCAGTCGAATCGCATGTTCGGGACAAGCGGCAACGCAATAGCCGCAGCCCTCACACGACGCGGCGTTAGGCGTCGCCGCGGTTTTCATGCCATGAACGAGGACCTTGAACTTTGCCGACAGCGGTAGCGTCTTGAACGTATGAGAGGGCATGCGCACGACCTCGAACACATTGACCGGGCACACCTGCACACAATCGGCCTTCCCCTCACACAGCGCGGGATTCACCACCGGACGCAAGGCGCCCGGCGCCTGCTTGCAGGTATCACTGCTTTCACTGTTCAACGCATGCTCCCCTATTGGTCCGTTCGATGCCGGAGCGATCGCCTTCGCTACGACATACATCGCGACCATTTCCACTTGTCAGCCTCGCCCAGTTCTCCCAAGCGAACCCTGCCCTCTCCTGCGCATCCAGGCCACAGTTTTCCAGGAATCGCCTTGCCTCCCGCCCAGGACGATATTGATAGGGAAAATCGGTCGAGAACAACAAGCGATTCACCCCGACGACGGCTGCCGCGCGCGCGAGGTAATGGGGTAGAAACATGCCGCTGGCGGTGACATACAGATTCTGACGCAGGTAGTTCGCAATCGGCTGATCCAGCTTGGACACCCTGTCCATTGCCGCCATCCGTTCCGCATAAAACAGTACCAGTTCGCCCCAATGCCCAAGAATCACCTGTAGGCCCGGCAGCCGGTCGAACACGCCGGCCAGGACAAGACGCAGGAACTGGACGCCCGCGTCATAGTGCCAACCGAGGCCGAAGGTGGCGAAAGCCGCATCGACTTCAGGCGTGAAGCCTGAGTAGTACGCAGCTCTCACTGCTGGATCTGGCACACGGGGATGAATCATGATCGGCACCCCCATCTCGGCGGCACACTCCAGGATGGGAGCGACCGTCGGATCGTCGAGATGGCGACCTCCTACTTTCCCGCACAACACCGTCCCTTTGAATCCGAGTGCCGTGACACAGCGCTCCAGCTCGCGGGCAGCCGCTTCCGGCACAGTCACAGGCAGTACTGCCATGGCCTGGAATCGTGTCGGATATCGCGCCACCACCGTAGCCAAGGCGTCATTGGTTCGCCTTGCCAGGTCCACGCTGTCCGGCCCAAGGTCGTGGAGCGCTGGTGTCGTAAGCGATAGCACCTGTACATCCAATCCCGTTTCGTCCATCAATGCCAACCTCTCATCAGCGAGATCAAGCAGGCGCCCCTCTATCGCGCCGGAATGAAACGCGACGCTTGGGTCATTTGCACCCAAGCCGATGGCATCCCAGGCATCGCGAACCTGTGTCGTCAGGAAGTGCTCTTCGATTCCAATCAGTTTCATATTTTCAACGGCCTTTACCATGGGACAGTGCGACCCAAGCGGTCGAGATACTCCAGACCAGGCCGCCCCTGTTTCGCAAGCAAGGTGTTCACGATGTCCGGAATCGTCTCCTCAAGACTGAAGGTCGCGTCTGGGCCGCCAAGTGCGGTGCGAATCCAGCCGGGCGCCATCAGCAGCAAGGCGCGAGGCGTGTTCGCCTGCCGCGCAGCGTAACTGCGCATGCTCTGGTTCAAGGCCGCCTTGCTGCTGCGATACACCTCAAATCCGCCGTTTGTGTTATTGCCTATGCTGCCCTGCCCCGACGACATGGCACCAATGAGGCCGTCCGGCGGGACAAGGTCGGCCAGCACTTCGATGCAGCGCATGGGGCCGAGCGTATTCGTCAACAACACGCGCACAAACTCTTCCGTCGATACTTCGTCCAGGGTGTCGTGCGGACTTGCATTGGCGGTACCCGCGTTCACAAACAGGATGTCGACTACCCTGTCCGATAAGCGGTTGCGGAGCGCGGAAATCTGACCGGGTTCGCAGACGTCAACCGTTTCGACTTCGACGCGGCCAGGGTATTCATCGGCTAAGTCATGTAGCTGGGTTCGGCCTTCGTGTGGGCGTACCGTACCGAGCACGTTCCATCCCCGATTCAAGAGTTCGGCGGCCATCGCATGGCCTATTCCGCGCGACGCACCGACGATCAGGATGGTGGGATGCATGCCGGGGGTAGTGGACGGTATCAAGTGTAGTTTCCTCTCGGGTGACTGGATAAGTCGTCATTCTGAGAGTCGACCATTCCTTGCACCAGACGCGTATGGTTAAATCATCGAGTGCATGAAACGCAATCAACTATCTACCGAATGCGGACCAGCCATGAAGCAAGTAGACCTGAACCTACTCACCGCACTCGATGTATTGCTGTCCGAGCGCAGCGTTACCCGGGCAGCCCGCGTACTCGGCCTGAGCCCTTCTGCCATGAGCAGGACGCTGTCGCGGCTGCGTGAGGCGACGGGTGATCATTTGCTTGTACAGGCGGGCCGGACGCTCGTTCCAACGCCCTACGCAGAGCGGCTTGCCGAGAACGTGCATGAACTTGCTCGAAATGCACGGGCCATGCTGCAGCCGGACAGCAGCACGCTGGATATTGCCAAGCTGGACCGTACGTTTTCGATCCGAACGAACGACGGATTCGTTGATCAGTTTGGGGCAGCATTGATAGCAGCAATCAGTCAGGCAGCGCCCAATGTCCGAATCCGCTTCATGTCGAAGCCCGACAAGGACGCACACCCGCTAAGGGAAGGCACGATCGATCTTGAGATAGGCGTGCTCGGGACCGCCGCGCCGGAACTCAAGACGCGGCTCCTGTTCCACGCGCGGTTTGTTGGCATTTGCAGGACGGGACACCCGCTCCTTGAAAAGCCGCCTATAACTGCCGAGCGTTACGCGAGCTATCAACACATTGCCGTGTCGCGTAAGCACCAGTTCTCCGGCCCAGTGGATGACGCCTTGGCACAGCTTGGTCTGCGAAGAACAACCGTCGTCGTGGTGCCGACTTACGCCAACGCAGCTCAGATCGTACGCAACTCGGACTTGTTGGGGCTCGTCCCGCAATCTCACCCGGACAGCGCATCGACCGAGTGTCATGCCATCGATACAGGCCTGCAGCAGTTCGCACTACCGGTACCTACGCCGGACATCAAGGTATCCGCCATCTGGCACCCACGCCAACACGCCGATCCAGCCCACCGCTGGCTTCGCGATACGATACTGGCCGTCTGCAAGCGCACGGGTTCGCAGGTGCTGGCCGACACTGCCCGCTAATTCCATGACGCCGACAGCGTGATTCACCCGAACTACGTTGCCGAGCGCAAGATCGTGGTGCGCTTTTGAGCTGAACGACTACTCGGCGCCAATGAAAATTGGGCGGACTATATCGACCTTGGACTGCCTACACATCGCCAGTCGAGTTCGGCAATTCCAGCCTGGCGCCAAGCTCGACGACCCGATTGGGCGGCAGGCCGAAATGGGTCGTCGCATCGACTTCATTCTTGTGCATCAGGATGAACAGGCGCTCCAGTCCCTGTCGTAAGGGATTCCCCCCCGAGGCGGCTACCAGGGCCTCGCGCCCCAGGTAGAACGTCGTCGCCATCGAATCGTAAAGCGCTTGCTCCAGCTGCGTGGAGGCCTGCTCCAAGAGGTGCGGCACATCCACCTTCTCCTTGTAGCCATACCGCGCCTTGATGCGGACGAA
>JAFAKZ010000093.1 GCA_019234745.1 Burkholderiales bacterium | reverse complement strand
GCACGATTAGTCATCGATCACGACTCGCTTGTCTGCGTCACGCTGGGTATTGAATTCATAGGGCACGCGGATAGTCGCACGGGTGCCGCCGTCCTTGGGAATCATGATGACCAGTTCCGCATTGCCGTTGTACAGCATCTTCAGGCGCTCGCGGATGTTGGCGAGGCCTACGCCGTCGCTCGATTTCGGCGCGAAGCCGAGGCCCGTGTCCGTCACACTCACATCGACCATACCGTCGCGCACTTCGGCCGTCACATCGATGCGCCCACCGTCGGCCTTCGGTTCCAGGCCGTGCTTGATGGAGTTCTCGACCAGCGTCTGCAGCATCATCGACGGGAAGATGGCCGTGCGCAAGCCGTCCGGTATGTCGATATTCACCTGCAGCCGCTCTTCCATGCGCACTTGCATGATTTCCAGATAGGCGCGCGACAGATCCACCTGCTGCCCCAGCGACGGCCGGCTGCCCTCGCGCATCTTGGGCATTGCCGAGCGCAGGTAGCGGATCAGGCACTGCTGCATGCGCGAGGCGCGCTTGGGGTCGGTCTGGATAAGCTGGTCGATGGACGCCAGGGTGTTGAACAGGAAGTGCGGTTCGATCTGCGCTTGCAACGCTTCCATGCGCGCTTCCAGTACCGTACGTTCCATCTGCTCCGTGTCAGCCCGCTGCGTGGCGCGTTCTGCCACCACATCGGAACGCAGCTTGCCCTTGGCGACGATCTTGATGATGAACGAGGTCATCACGAAGGCGACGACGATGTCTTCGTTTCCACGCAAAAGGATGCCCACAAGGGCCATGAGCAGGATGGATACGACGATCAGCGTCTTCCACGGCACGACTGCCAGCCAGTCGAAGAACTGCCACCACAGCTTGATCACCACAGGCCCGATTTCGCGTAGGGTCTCGCGGATCGAATCGCCGATCTCGGATTGGCTGCGCGGATTTTTAGGGCGCCCGCCAGGGCCTTGGGGGTTGGACGTTTGGTTATCGTTGCTCATACGCTGGTATCCGCTCTTACAGTACGAACCGCTGTTCGCCATGGTGCTACCTTAGCGGGGCAGTTGTCTGGCTTCGACCGCAATAGGATGTATTGCGCGGCAGGTGGGATACGATGCATATTTGGGCGACAGACGGCAATCGGCCACATCATTCTTCGCGCGCCGGGACGAGTACGGTGCGGTTGCCGTTGGTCTCCATGGGCGACACCAGGCCGGCCTGCTCCATCTGCTCGATCAGCCGTGCGGCACGGTTGTAGCCGATGCGCAGCTGGCGCTGCACGGCCGAAATCGACGCTTTGCGGCTCTTGATGACGAAGGACACCGCCTGGTCATACAGGTCGTCCCCTTCGCCCTCGCCGCCACCGGTAAGGCCGAATTCGCCCGCTCCCCCTTCAGCACCTTCCACTGCGCCGGTGAGGATGCCTTCGATATAGTTGGGTTCGCCCTGTGTCTTCAGGTATTCGACCACGGCGTGCACTTCCTCGTCCGCCACGAAGGCGCCGTGCACGCGCTGCGGGTAGCCGGTACCGGGTGGCAGGAAGAGCGCATCGCCCTGGCCCAGCAGCGTCTCGGCGCCCATCTGGTCCAGAATGGTACGCGAGTCGATCTTGCTCGATACCTGGAAGGCGCAGCGCGTGGGGATATTGGCCTTGATCAGGCCGGTGATCACATCCACGGACGGGCGCTGGGTGGCCAGGATCAAATGGATACCGGCGGCGCGGGCCTTCTGCGCCAGGCGCGCGATCAGCTCTTCGATCTTCTTGCCGGCCACCATCATCAGGTCGGCCAGCTCGTCGATGATCACGACGATAAAGGGCATGGCTTCCAGCGGCTCCGGGCTGTCTGGCGTCAGGCTGAAGGGGTTGCTGAGCTTTTCGCCGCGCTTTTCGGCGTCGCGCAGCTTCTGGTTGTAGCCGGCCAGATTGCGTACGCCCATGGCACTCATCAGGCGGTAGCGCTTTTCCATTTCCGCCACGCACCAGTTGAGCGCGTTGGCGGCATGCTTCATGTCCGTCACCACAGGCGCAAGCAGGTGCGGGATGCCCTCGTAGACGCTCAATTCCAGCATCTTCGGGTCGACCATGATCAGGCGCACTTCGTCTGCCGTCGCTTTGTACAAGAGCGACAGGATGATGGCGTTGATGGCCACGGACTTACCTGAGCCCGTGGTACCGGCGACCAGCATGTGCGGTGCACGTGCC
>JAFAKZ010000535.1 GCA_019234745.1 Burkholderiales bacterium | reverse complement strand
GTCACAAAGTCGCCGCTGGCGTCGGGGCAACAATCATCGACGACATAGATGTGTGCGACTTCTGGGCCGACGCGAGCGATCACGTCCAGCACATGGTCGCGTACCTTGTAACTGGGAATGACGACGGCGACGCAGGCGGCCGGCTGAGCGGCGGCAGCTGAAATCCTGGGTATATACAACGCAAGCTCCTCGTGTCTATCGCACATGCCCGGCTCTTGTCGGATCTTGGTGCGGCCATCCATCTATCGGGACGGCATATTCCCGCCGGGGCGGGGCCGAGTGGGTCGCAGTTGGCAGATCGATTCCGCCAGCCGGGGCGTCTCGGCTACGTCTATGAACGCAATATCATGTGTGGTACTCGGCCAAGTCATTGGCCGAATGCCCGTCATGTTACCGTAGATTCGTGAGGCTCATCCTGAAACACGCCACGGCCAACTAAGTCCGCCGAGTAGAGTGGAAAGCGCACAGACGCTTCGAGCGAAGCGAGGCTCCGTGTGTGTGTTCTTGGCGCTTTAGCGCCCTAGAAGCACGGCCTACCCAATGCGGGTGCTCGCAGGCGGGCGAGGGCGGGGGAGTGGGGCTCAATCAGGGAAGATCCGGTGTTTCCGATCTCGCAAATGAAAAGCGCCCGGCTCTGCCGGGCGGCTTCACAGGCGGTTGGGCCGCCTCCTCGCAGTCTGAGTAGGATAAGGATCAGACGTTGAACAGGAAGTTCATCACGTCGCCGTCCTTCACTACGTATTCCTTACCTTCCGAGCGCATCTTGCCAGCCTCCTTGGCACCCTGCTCGCCCTTGTAGCCGACGAAGTCGTCAAACGAGATGGTCTGGGCGCGGATAAAGCCGCGCTCGAAGTCCGTGTGGATGACGCCGGCGGCCTGCGGTGCCGTGTCGCCTACGTGGATGGTCCAGGCACGTACTTCCTTTACACCGGCCGTGAAGTAGGTCTGCAGGCCCAGGAGTTTGTAGCCGGCGCGGATCAGGCGGTTCAGGCCCGGCTCTTCCAGGCCCAGGTCGGCCAGGAAGGCTTGCTTGTCGTCGTCGTCCAGGTCGGCCAGTTCCGCTTCGATCTTGGCGCACAGGGCAACCACCGGGGCGCCTTCCTTTGCTGCGTGTTCCTGCAGGCGCGCCAGGTGCGGATTGTTCTCGAAGCCGTCTTCCAGCACATTGCCCACGTACATGGCGGGCTTGATCGTCAGCAAACAGAGCGGCTTGATGATGGCGCGCTCTTCCTCGCTCAGGTCAATGGTGCGGGCCGGCTTGCCTTCGTTCAGGTGGGGCAGTAGCTTTTCGCAGATGGCGACGAGCTTTTGTGCTTCCTTGTCGCCCGACTTGGCGCGCTTGCCTTCGCGCTGGATGGCCTTCTCGACGGCCGTCATATCGGCCAGCGCCAGTTCCGTGACGATGACTTCGATGTCGGCCAGCGGGTCGACGCGGCCCGAGACGTGCACCACGTTCTCGTCGTCGAAGCAGCGCACCACGTTCACGATGGCGTCCGTCTCGCGGATATTGGCGAGGAACTGGTTGCCCAGGCCTTCACCCTTGCTGGCGCCGGCCACGAGGCCGGCGATATCGACGAATTCGACGATGGCGGGCTGGATCTTTTGCGGGTTGACGATGGCCGACAGCGCCTTGAGACGGTCATCCGGCACTTCCACGATGCCGACGTTGGGCTCGATCGTGCAGAAGGGGTAGTTCTCGGCCGCAATGCCTGCCTTGGTCAGGGCATTGAAGAGGGTGGACTTGCCCACATTGGGGAGGCCGACGATGCCGCATTTCAGGCTCATGGAGATTCCTTGTCTTCGCTATTCAACGTTGCCGCACTGGCAGCAACGACTCATTCGGTTGGCTTGGCCTGCTTGGCAGGCTTGGGTTTCGTATTGATCGCCATGGTAGCGCGCGTGAAGTCGCCGCGCGCCAGCCATTTCCAGGATTCCAGCGTGCGGTCGATGGCTTGGTCGATCAACGGTGCTTCGTCCTGGCGCGGGCGGTGCAGCACGAAGTCGACCACTGGCTGGTTGAGCCCCAGGCTGCGCGGGTGGCCCACGCCGATGCGCAGGCGCCAGAAGTCCGGCGTACCCAGCATGGATTGTATGTCCTTGAGGCCATTATGTCCGGCGTGGCTA
>JAFAKZ010000436.1 GCA_019234745.1 Burkholderiales bacterium | reverse complement strand
GACACCTGCGCCGCCGAGTTCCCCTCGCGCACGCCCTACATGTATAGCTGCTACGAGGGCGACGGCTTCACCCCGGCCGAGTGCGAATCCGAGCCGACCGACCGCGAGAAGGTGATCATCCTGGGCGGCGGTCCCAACCGCATCGGCCAGGGCATCGAGTTCGATTATTGCTGCGTCCATGCGGCTTACGCGCTTGAGGAAATCGGCGTCGAGACGATCATGGTCAACTGCAACCCGGAAACGGTCTCGACCGACTACGACACGTCCGACCGCCTGTATTTCGAGCCGCTGACGCTGGAAGACGTGCTGGAAATCGTGCACGTGGAGAAGCCGGCCGGCGTGATCGTGCAGTACGGCGGCCAGACGCCGCTCAAGCTCGCACGTGCGCTCGAGGCGAATGGCGTGCCCATCATCGGCACCAGCCCGGACATGATCGACGCCGCTGAAGACCGCGAGCGCTTCCAGAAGCTGCTGCAGGATCTGGGCCTGCGCCAGCCGCCCAACGCCACGGCGCGTAACGAAAAGGACGCGCTGGTGCTGGCGGCCGAGATCGGCTACCCGCTGGTCGTGCGCCCGTCCTACGTGCTGGGCGGCCGCGCCATGCAGATCGTGCATAGCGAAGACGATCTGACGCGCTATATGCGTGAGGCCGTCAAGGTATCGAACGACAGCCCCGTGCTGCTGGACCGCTTCCTGAACGACGCCATCGAAGTCGACGTCGACGCCCTGAGCGACGGCGAGTCAGTCATCCTCGGCGGCATCATGGAGCACATCGAGCAGGCCGGCGTGCACTCGGGCGACTCCGCCTGCTCCCTGCCGCCCTATAGCCTCTCGAATGAGCTGCAGGACGAGCTGCGCCGCCAGACGGTGGCGATGGCCAAGGCGCTCAACGTGGTCGGCCTGATGAACGTGCAGTTCGCCATCCAGGGCGAGACGGTGTTCGTGCTGGAAGTGAACCCTCGCGCCTCGCGTACGGTGCCCTATGTGTCCAAGGCGACCAGCCGCCCGCTCGCGAAGATCGCCGCGCGCTGCATGGTGGGCCAGACGCTGGGCTCGCAAGGCATCGTGGGCGAAGTCGTGCCGCCTTACTACTCCGTCAAGGAAGCCGTCTTCCCCTTCATCAAGTTCCCGGGCGTGGATACCATCCTCGGGCCCGAGATGAAGTCGACGGGTGAAGTGATGGGTGTAGGCAACACTTTTGCCGAAGCCTATGTGAAGAGCCAGCTGGGTGCGGGCGAGAAATTGCCGCGTTCCGGCCGTGTGTTCCTTTCCGTGCGCGACGGCGACAAGGCTGCCTTGCCGGAACTGGGCCGCATGCTGGTCGATGCAGGCCTGGACCTGGTGGCCACTAAGGGCACGGCAGCTGTGCTGGCAGCGGCCGGTGTGCCTGTCACGCCGGTCAATAAGGTGAAGGAAGGTCGCCCCCATATCGTAGACATGATCAAGAATGGTGAAATTGCCTTGATCGTGAATACCGTTGACGAACGACGCGCTTCGATTCAGGATTCGTATTCGATCCGTCACGAAGCGCTTAAGGCTCGCGTGCCGATCTACACCACCATCGCCGGTGGCCGCGCTGCGGCCTATGGTATTGCCCATATGAAGGAGTGGTCGGTGTACTCGGTGCAGGACCTGCACCAGCGCTTGGCAGTGTCCTAAGGCACAAATTGCATTACCTGGCCGCCGCGTTGAACGCGGCGGCTGTTATTTTTCCCGACGGCGTGGCCGTCGGTTTGTTTTTGACCACGTGTTGGCGCCACAGATCCCGGCAATGAAAGACCGGGGCGCCAGGCTGGATTTGGAGAAGTGAAACATGATCAAGATACCTTTGACCGTCGTTGGCGCCGAAATGCTGCGTACTGAACTGCAGCGCCTGAAAAGCGTGGAACGCCCCAGTGTGATCGCCGCCATCGCCGAAGCCCGATCGCACGGCGACCTGTCGGAAAACGCCGAATACGATGCCGCCAAGGAACGCCAGGGCTTTATCGAGGGCCGCATTCTGGAAGTGGAAGCCAAGCTCTCCAACGCCCAGGTGATCGACCCGTCGGCAATCGATGCGGACGGCCGCATTGTGTTCGGTGCCACGGTCGACCTGGAAGACCTGGAGTCGGGCGACCCCGTGACCTACCAGATCGTCGGCGACGACGAAGCGGACATCAAGCTGGGCAAGATTTCCGTGTCCTCGCCCATCGCCCGCGCGCTGATCGGCAAGAACGCCGGCGACGTGGCTGAAGTGCAGGCGCCTGGCGGTATCCGCGAATACGAAGTGCTGGATGTGAAGTACCTGTAACTCTTCAGGACGCTGCGCGTACGATGCAAACCTTCCCCAATGCCCTGCGCTCCATGCTCGCCTTCCTATGGATAGGCGGCCTGTGGATAGTCGGCGTGCTGGTGCCCGTCTCGGTGATCCATCAGCTCGATGCCGGCACCTTCTACCACCTGATCGAGCGCCTGTTCCATGCGATGGGCTGGGTGGGCATCGTTGCTGGCGTCTACATCCTGTTCCACATGCTCTGGCACGAGGGCCTGCGCGCCTTCCAGACGCTGGAGCTATGGCTGATCCTGGGCATGCTTATCCTGACGCTGGTGAACCAGTTCGCTGTCTTTCCCATCCTCTCGCAGGTGAAGCCTGAGATGCATGTGGCGGCTGAAGGCCTGTTCGGCGGTGGCTTCCAGAGCTGGCAGACGATTTCCAGCTTGATCTACCTGCTGCAGGCCGTGTTTGGCCTGTTCTACGTCATCCGCGGCCCGGTCAAATAGCGTTCGACGGGCGTGATCGGCTGCTGAATAAGTAAACGCTGTCGTATCCCGGCCACGGCGCAGGCAGGAGCCGACAAAAGTGCATGCGCGGACAACGTAGACGAGATAAGCTCTCCCGCCGTACAGCCAAGCTTTGTGACTTGGCGAGATCAGGGGAGTAGCACCAGATGTCCACCGAAATTCTGCTAGCCGCTTACAGCCGCACACCCGCAGGCGATACCGAACTCGAATCGCCCAGCAATGGCCTGAGTATCAACCAGCGCAAACTGCTGCAATGGGCTGATGGCGCCACTACCGTGACGGAAATGGCCGAACGCCTGGCGGCCGGTCATACCGTCGATGCGGGCAAAGTGATCCGCGATATCGAGCGCCTCGTGTCGACTGGGCTGCTCGCTTCCCAAGGCGGTGGTGAGGGCGATAAGCGCCCCGCCATGAAACCGGCCGCCACGCTACCCGGCAAGCAGTCCGGCGTGCCGAAGTGGGCTTACGCTGTGGGCGGCGTCGTGGTGGTCATCGTCGGTTTCATCCTGTTTGGTTCCCGTTCCGAGCCCGTGGCCAAGGCGCCCGGCCAACAGGCCTCCGCTGAGCAGGGCCAGCAGGAGGAAGAGTCGAAGGTCATGGGCGTGATGCCCAACCCGGCACGCTGGTTCTCGCCGGGTGGCCCGAAGCCCACTGAACAGCCCAAGCCTCAGGACCAGAAGACGCCCACGCCCACGCCGACCAAACCGGCCACGCCCACGGCGACTCCGGTCGCTACGCCGGCCGCAAAGCCTGCTGCGCCGACCGTCGCCGCGGCGCCCGCAGCAACACCTACGGTGGCTCCGACTCCCACACCTACGCCTACGCCCACGCAGGTCGCGTCCGCCGCTCCGGCCGCCAAACCCGCTGGCGCACCGAATACCAAGCCCATCTTCCGCGAGCAGCCGCAGTTCCCCAGCGAAGCGGCGCGTGAAGGGGTCGATTCCGGCTCGGTGAAGGCGCGTATGTCGGTAGACGCGTCTGGTCACGTCACCAAGGTCGAAATTCTCGAAGCGCGCCCACGTCGCGTATTCGAGCGCTCGGTGACGGCGGCGCTGATGAAGTGGCGCTACGAACCGGCCGCCGCACCGTTTACCGTCGATACGGAAATCGACTTCAAGGCGGAGTAAGTCACCACATCCGCAGGCTGGGCCGGCATAGGGCCTGGCCAACAAAAAAGGGCAAGCGATGCTTGCCCTTTTTTGTTGCTACGATCGATCAGCTTGCCGGGGTCGATCAGCGCTTCTTGGCCGCCGCGCGATTACGGTCGCCGCGCCCCTGGCTGACGTTGGCGGCTGCCTTGCCGCTCGCGGGCTTGACCGCTTTCACAGCCTTTGCTGGTGCAAGCGACACTTTCTGTTCGTCCGTACCGCGGTACAATACCAGTAACTTGCCGATATGCTGTACGGGGGCGCAGCCCAAAGCCTCACAGATTTCGGCAAGCCAGGCTTCGCGCTGGTTGCGATCGTCGCCCAATACACGCACCTTGATCAGTTCGTGCGCGTCGAGGTTGACGGCGATTTCGCGAATCACGGAGTCGGTCAGCCCGTTCGAGCCTATCATCACAACAGGCTGCAGGCCGTGTGCGAGGGAGCGCAGGTGTAGGCGCTGGTCTCGGGTCAGTTCCATTTGTTCGTTACTCCATGGCTGCGCAAGAAAAACGGCGGATTTTACCCGATACGGTGCCGCCGCGTGGACTTCATTTCACCCTGCCATGATCCACCGCAAAGGTAGAACAGGCAGTTAGCTGCATAATCGAGAGAAAGACGTTTAGGGTCGGCAGGCCCTAGCCTTCATCATATGGCAAGATCGAAAACGAGCAACGCCTGGTTGCGCGAGCACATGAACGACCATTACGTCCATCTGGCGCAGAAGGACGGTTTCCGCTCGCGTGCCGCCTACAAGCTGATGGAGATCGACGACAAGGACAAGCTGCTCAAGTCCGGCATGTGGGTGGCCGACCTGGGCGCCGCGCCCGGCAGCTGGTGTCAGGTAGCACGGCGCTTGATCGGTGAGCAGGGGCGCGTGTTTGCGCTCGACATCCTGCCCATGGACCCGCTGCATGGTGTGGAATTCATCCAGGGCGACTTCCGCGAGGATGCGACGTTGGCGCAATTCACCCAGTTGCTGGGCGGCCGGCTGGTCGACCTTGTAATCTGCGACATCGCCCCCAATATCAGCGGCATGGCAGTGATCGATCAAGCCCGCAGCTTTCACCTATGCGAGCTTGCCCTCGAATTTAGCCGCGATTGGTTGAAACCCGGCGGCAATTTCCTGGTCAAGACCTTTCAGGGTTCCGGTTACACCGAGTATATGCAGGCCATGCGCGAGACCTTCCAGACGGTCGTCACGCGCAAGCCTGCTGCTTCGCGCGACCGGTCCAGCGAGATCTACCTGTTAGGCAAGGGTAAAAAGGCCTAACGGCTGGACAGCCCGCCCGTTAGAATGCACATTATTGATGTAGTCGCTGCCGGCGCGACGATTTCCAAATGCCGGCATCAAGGAGTGTCCCGTGAATAATCTGGGCAAGAACATTGCGATCTGGGTGATCATCGGTCTGGTTCTCATGACCGTGTTCAAGCAGTTCTCCAGCCATCAGGCTAACGCCGACCTGGTGCCGTATTCCACTTTCATGAGCGACCTGACTGCGGGGCGCATTCAGAATGCCGAGATCGAAGGTGGCGCCCGCGTGGGCGAGATCATCCGCGGCAAGCGCATGGATGGCCAATCCTACAGTACCTATGCCCCCTACGACTCGCATCTGATCGACACGCTGCTCAAGCACGACGTGAAGTTCAGCGTGAAGCCAGAGGAAGAACCGAGCCTGTTGATGAATATCCTCATCAACTGGTTTCCCATGCTGCTTCTGATTGGCGTATGGATCTTCTTCATGCGTCAGATGCAGGGTGGTGGCAAGGGCGGCGCCTTCAGCTTCGGCAAGAGCCGCGCCCGCATGCTGGACGAGAACAACAACAGCATCACCTTTGCCGACGTGGCTGGCTGCGATGAGGCGAAGGAAGAAGTGACGGAAATCGTCGACTTCCTGCGTGATCCGAGCAAGTTCCAGAAGCTCGGCGGCCGTATTCCGCGCGGCATCCTGATGGTGGGCTCGCCCGGTACGGGTAAGACGCTCTTGGCCAAGGCGATTGCCGGTGAAGCCAAGGTGCCGTTCTTCTCCATTTCCGGCTCGGACTTCGTGGAAATGTTCGTCGGCGTGGGCGCGGCCCGCGTGCGCGACATGTTCGAAAATGCCAAGAAGAACGCCCCCTGTATCATCTTCATCGACGAAATCGATGCCGTCGGCCGCCAGCGTGGCGCCGGCCTGGGCGGTGGCAATGACGAACGCGAGCAGACGCTGAACCAGATGCTGGTCGAGATGGACGGCTTCGAGGGCAATTCCGGCGTGATCGTGATCGCTGCCACGAACCGCCCCGATGTGCTCGATCCCGCGCTCTTGCGCCCCGGTCGTTTCGACCGCCAGGTAGTGGTGCCGCTGCCCGATATCCGTGGCCGCGAGCAGATCCTGGGCGTGCATATGCGCAAGGTACCGATCGCCAACGACGTCCGCGCCGACCTGATCGCACGCGGCACGCCGGGCTTCTCCGGTGCCGACCTGGCCAACCTGGTCAACGAGGCCGCTTTGTTTGCCGCGCGCGGCAACAAGCGCCTGGTCGATATGGAAGACTTCGAGAAGGCCAAGGACAAGATCATGATGGGTGCCGAGCGCCGCAGCATGGTCATGAGCGAGGAAGAGAAGCGCAACACTGCCTATCACGAGTCGGGCCACGCCGTGGTCGGCAAGCTGCTGCCCAAGGCCGACCCCGTCTACAAGGTCACCATCATCCCGCGCGGCCGCGCCCTGGGCGTGACCATGTACCTGCCGGAAGAAGACCGCTGGTGTTATGACCGCGACTACCTGCTGGCCCGTATCGCATGCCTGTTCGGCGGCCGCATCGCGGAAGAGCTGTTCATGAACCAGATGACCACGGGCGCCGGCAATGACTTCGAGCGTGCTACGCAACTGGCGCGCGATATGGTGACACGCTACGGCATGTCGGACGTGATGGGCCCGATGGTGTACGCAGAGAACGAAGGTGAAGTGTTCCTTGGCCGCTCCGTCACCACGCACAAGAACGTGTCGGAAGCGACGCTGCAGAAGGTCGACTCGGAAATCCGCCGCATCATCGACGAGCAGTACGGCCTGGCGCGTCGCCTGCTGGAAGAGAACCGCGACAAGGTCGAAGCGATGACGGCTGCGCTCCTGGAGTGGGAAACCATCGATGCCGACCAGATCGAGGACATCATGACTGGCAAGCCGCCGCGTCCGCCACGCCCAGCGGGCGGGTTGCCGCCGTCGCCCGGTGATAAGCCGAACGGTTCGGCGCCGGAGCCTACGATTACGCCGGCACAAGAACACTAAGCAGGGCATCGTTACAACGAATAAGGCGACAACGGGACGTTGTCGCCTTTTCCTTTACACTTTCCGCCATGCAACGCGAATTCCACGCCGGCCGTTATCGCCTCTCGCTCGACCGCCCCTTGGTCATGGGCATCGTCAACGTCACACCGGACTCCTTCTCCGACGGTGGCCGCTACGACCAGCTCGACGCTGCCGTGGCCCACGCCCAGCGCCTGCTGGAGGAGGGGGCGGACATCCTCGATATCGGCGGCGAGTCGACACGACCTGGCGCTGCGACCGTATCGGTGGCAGACGAGCTGGGCCGCGTGCTACCCGTGCTGAAGGCCTTGCACGATGTTGGTGTGCCCTTGTCCATCGACACGCGCAAGACGGAAGTCATGCGCGCGGCGCTGGATGCGGGCGTCGATATGGTGAACGATATCGCGGCGCTGGAGGCACCCGGCGCACTGCGCGCCGTCGCAACCAGCCAGGCAGGCGTGTGCCTGATGCACAAGCAGGGCAATCCGCAGGATATGCAGCAGTCGCCGCACTACGAAGACGTGGTGGGCGAAGTACGCGCCTATCTGGCTGAGCGCAAGGCGCAGGCCATTGCCGCTGGCATCGCGGCCGAGCGCATCGTGCTCGACCCGGGCTTTGGTTTTGGCAAGACGCTGGAACACAATGTGGACCTGTTCCGCGCGCTGCAGGAACTAGGTGGACCGCTGCTGGTCGGTGTGTCACGCAAGTCCATGCTGGGCGCCATCCTGGGCCAGCGCCCGGCCGAGCAGCGCGACGCCGCCAGCGTGGCAGCGGCGCTGCTCGCTGCGCAACGGGGTGCGGCGATATTGCGCGTGCATGCCGTGCGCGACACGGTGGATGCGCTAAAGGTTTGGACGGCGCTCGCGAAGTGAGCATAATCCACGCAGATTAGGCAGGCAGGGCGCCTGCCATGAAATGAATTGGAGCAAGGCAATGGGCAGGAAATACTTTGGCACCGATGGCGTACGCGGCCGCGTTGGTGAACACCCGATCACGCCGGAATTCGCCATGCGCCTGGGCTACGCGGCCGGCAAGGTGCTGTCGGCGCGCCGCAGCGACGGGGCACATGCGGCCGTGCTCATCGGTAAGGACACGCGCGTATCGGGCTATATGCTGGAATCCGCCCTGCAGGCGGGGCTCTCCGCCGCCGGCGTGGACATCTACCTGACGGGCCCCCTGACCACGCCCGGTGTCGCCTATCTGACGCGCGCACTGCGCCTCTCGGCCGGCATCGTCATTTCTGCCTCGCACAACCCCTTCGAAGACAACGGTATCAAGTTTTTTGGTGAAGGCGGTATCAAGCTGGACGACGATGTGGAGTTGGAAATCGAAGCTCAGCTCGATAGGCCGCTCGACTGCGCAGAATCGGCCAACCTGGGCCGTGCCTGGCGTGTGAAGGATGCCGCGGGCCGTTATGTGGAGTTCTGCAAGAGCACCTTCCCGAACGAGTTGAACCTGCGCGGCGTGAAGGTCGTGATCGACTGCGCGCACGGCGCCGGCTACCAGGTCGCACCGGACGTATTCCACGAGCTGGGCGCTGACGTGATCGCCATGGGCAACCAGCCCAATGGCACGAATATCAACGACGGCGTGGGCGCGACCGCCCCCGAGGCCCTGCGTGCGCGCGTACTGGCGGAGAAGGCCGACTTCGGCGTGGCGCTCGATGGCGACGGCGACCGCCTGATGCTGGTCGATGCCAAGGGCGAGCTATACGATGGCGACCGCCTGATCTATGTGATCGCCAAGTTCCGCCAGCAGACGGGCGTGCTGGGCGGCGGCGTGGTCGGCACGCTGATGTCCAACCTCGGTCTGGAGCATGCGCTCGCGCGCCACGACGTGCCGTTTGCGCGTGCCAAGGTGGGCGACCGCTATGTGCTGGAGTTGCTGAAGGAGCGCGGCTGGCTGGTTGGCGGCGAGAACTCCGGCCACCTGCTGTGCCTGGACAAGCACAGCACGGGCGACGCCATCGTCTCTGCCCTGCAGGTACTGGCGGCCCTGCGCCTGTCTGGTCGCACGCTGGCGGAATTCTGCGAAGACCTGGAAATCTACCCGCAGATTCTCAAGAACGTGAAGGTGCCCAAGGGTTTCGACTTCCGTGCCAGCCTCAATATCCAGGCCGCATTGGTCGAGGCGGAATGCGAACTGGCGGGCAGGGGCCGTGTACTGCTGCGCCCGTCCGGCACGGAACCCGTGCTGCGCGTGATGGTGGAGGCGGAGGATTCCGCCTTGGCTGGTCGCTGGGCGGATCGCCTGGCGGAAGTGGTGGCGCAGGCGGCTTGAGCGGCTGGTTAGCTATATCAACCAGCGTGGATCGATGTACATGCAAGGATATGACCAGTGAAGCCCTGCGCTGCTGCCTTTCTCCGGCGTTGGGTTGTCACATGGACGGTGCTGCCGTTGGCGTTAGTAGGGGTTCTCCTAGGTGTAATTGAACTGACCGGACATCTTGCTGGCTCGCGTGCGAGCGGGTGGCTCACGCAGGTTACGTTTGAGATAGGTTTTGCTGCGGTATTTGTTCCAATTGTCGCCGCACACTTTGTGTTTTTTGCTGCAGTTGTAGGCCTGATTGGAATCGCTATCGGCGTGCGTCCGAATTGGATATTCGCACTCGCCATCTCAACGGGTTTGGTAACTGGCGGGTACGTACTTCAAAAGCTTTACTTGTAGTTGGCAGGGCTTTGATCGGCACATGCCAACCCTAAGCAAGTTCGTCGAGCATCTGGGAAGCAGCGCTGACGCTGCGAGCGAAGCGAGGCTCCGTGCGTGTGTTCTTGGCGCTCTAGCGCCTTAGAACCACGGCCCACCCCTTACGGGTGCTCGCCGGCGGGCGGGGGGAGTGGGACTCGATAGAGCAAAGCGCGTATCAGGTCTCATATGAAGCAAAACGCCCGGCTCCGCCGGGCGTTTCAATTGCAAGCAACGCCAAATGCGATGCCAACTACCTATCATCAACCGAACTTACCGGTAATGTAATCTTCCGTTTCACGGCGCGTCGGCTTCGTGAAGATTTCGTCCGTCGCGCCCACTTCGATCAGCTCACCCAAGTACATATAGGCCGTGTAGTCCGACACACGGGCGGCCTGCTGCATGTTATGGGTCACGATGGCAATCGTGTAGTCCTCTTTCAGCTCGTGCACCAGTTCTTCGATGTGCGCCGTGGAGATCGGGTCCAGGGCGGAGGTCGGCTCGTCCAGCAGCACGACTTCCGGCTTCACGGCCACGGCGCGGGCGATGCACAGGCGCTGCTGCTGGCCGCCCGAGAGGCCCAGGCCGGACTGCTTGAGCTTGTCCTTCACTTCATTCCACAGCGCGGCCTTTGAGAGTGCCCACTCCACACGGTCGTCCATCTCGGAACGGCTCAGGCTCTCGTACAGCTTCACGCCGAAGGCGATATTGTCGTAGATCGACATGGGAAAGGGCGTCGGCTTCTGGAACACCATGCCCACCTTGGCACGTAGCGTGTTCAGATCGATGCCGCGATCCAGGATATTGTTGTTGTTGAACAGAATCTGGCCTTCGGCGCGCAGCTTCGGGTAAAGGTCGTACATGCGGTTGAAGGTGCGCAGCAGCGTGGACTTGCCGCAGCCGGACGGGCCGATGAAGGCCGTCACCTTGTTCTCTGGAATATCGAGGTTGATATTCTTCAGTGCATGGAAGTTGCCGTAGTAGAAGTTCAGGTTACGTACGGCCAGCTTGGCGTTTTGGG
>JAFAKZ010000265.1 GCA_019234745.1 Burkholderiales bacterium | reverse complement strand
CTACGCTTATCGGTTGTATCTTGTTAAAGAGCACTTGCTTTCGCACAACAACCTAGCTACACTCGTTCGTTTCGCTTCAGTCGTCGTCTGCGTCAGCAGCAGAGAGGCGAACTATACGCCCTACCCCAACACCCGTCAACACCTCCTCCTCAAGATTTTTACAGATCAACCACCAAAACAGCCTAAGTGCTTGATCGGGCTAGAAACGATAGGCGGAAGATTCTTGAAGGGAAATAGGTTGAGCTGTGGTTTTATGGTGCAACGCCAATCTCCGCCGCCACATTCTCCTGGTAAGAATCGAAATATCGCACCCGCTATTGAAATTTCGGATGCGCATTCGCATATATCTGTTTAGTGTTCGCAACTGCGACTGTTTGACCGAAGAAAGCCATGCCCAAGATCACCATGTACAGCACTGGCGTATGTCCTTACTGCATACGCGCCGAACAACTACTCCTGCGCAAGGGCGTAACGGACATCAACAAGGTTCGTGTCGACCTCGATCCCGCCCGCCGCGACGAGATGATGATGCGCACTGGCCGCCGCACGGTGCCGCAGATTTATATCGATGACACCCACGTGGGTGGATTCGATGACCTGGCAGCGCTCGACCACGCGGGCGGACTCGACCCACTGCTGGCCAAGTAAGGCGTCGACGCAACAGGCATCAGGCTGACGCTTGCATGCCCGAAAGTGCCTTGCCTGGTGCCACAGAGCACACCCAAACGGTGCATTCGTCGCACATAGCACGGCCCTTATATGCGAAGCAGTACACTTAGGGCGCCGAATCTGCGATGATGCGCGCGCTTTCATATTTACCCTTATGTCTTATCAGGAGTCGCCCATGAGCGATCAGCAAACCCAACCGATCTTCTCGATTGAGAAGCTCTACGTCAAAGACCTGTCGCTCGAAGTGCCGAATGCGCCTCTGATCTATACGCAACCCACGCAGCCTGAAGTGGAATTGAATATCCACAACGAAGCGATCGTGGTGGATGCCGAAGGCGGCTTGTTCGAAGCCACGCTGACCATCACCGTCAAGGCTACTGCCGGCGAGCGTACCGCTTTCCTGGTCGAAGTGGCCCAGTCCGGTCTCTTCACCATCAAGAACGTGCCGGAAGAAGACATGCAGCCCATCCTGGGCGTCGCCTGCCCGAACATCCTGTTCCCGTATGTGCGTGAAGTGGTATCGGATCTCGTGACGCGCGCCGGCTTCCCGCCCGTCGTGTTGGCTCCGTTGAATTTCGACGTTCTATACACGCAGCGCCTCGCAGAAATGCAGCGCGAAGCACAAGATGCGCCCACTACCATTCAGTAAGGGCTTGATCGCCAGTGTGCTCGCACTGGCGGCGACGTATTCGGCCGCACTGGAGTTCCGCGCTGTCGCGGAACACGGCGCGGCTTTTTACGATGCGCCCTCGGACAAAGCAAAGAAGCTGTTCGTGGTAAGCAAGGGCTACCCCGTTGAAGTGCTGATCAATAACGGCGACTGGCTGCGCGTACGCGATCAGTCCGGTGCACTGGCCTGGGTAGCGAAGAAATCGCTGAGCGCCCGCCATACGGTCGTCGTCACAGCCGCCAAGGCTGAAGTGCACGCGGCGGCCGATACGAAGTCGCCGCTGATGTTTATGGCCGACCGCAACGTGATCTTCGAACTGGTCGACGCAGGAACCTCCGGCTGGGTGAAGATCCGCCACCGCGATGGCGCCGTGGGCTTCATCCGCATCGAACAGGTGTGGGGCGTATGAAGCTGATCGTCATGGGCGCCGGTGCCTGGGGCACCGCGCTGGCGATGTGCTTTGCCGAGCGCCACGACGTGACACTGTGGGGCCGCGATGCCGCACAGATCGCCACCATGCAGGCCGCGCGTGAAAACCAGCGCTACCTGCCCGCACAAACCTTCCCCGATACGCTCAGACTCACTGCCGACCTCGGTGCCGCGCTAAGCGATTCCGATCTCGTACTTATCGTCACCCCAACGGCCGGCCTGCGCCCAAGCCTGGAGGCGCTCGTCGCACACGGCGCGCGACAGCCTGTGTTGTGGGCGTGCAAGGGCCTGGAAGCCGATTCGCTGCTGCCCGCGCACGACGTGGCGAACACCATCCTGCCGGCCAACGTGCCGCGCGGCATTCTCACGGGGCCGAGCTTCGCGCAGGAAGTCGCCGCCGGCTTGCCTGCAGCACTGACGCTGGCCAGCGAGAATGAACAATTCGCCACCGATACGGCCTCCGCACTGCATTCCTCGCGCTTGCGCATTTACGCCAGCACCGACCTGATCGGCGCGGAAATCGGCGGCGCCGTGAAGAACATCATGGCGATCGCCGCGGGCGTAGGCGATGGCTTGAGGCTGGGCCACAACGCGCGTGCCGCCCTGATTACCCGCGGCCTGGCCGAGATTACCCGCTTCGGCGTGGCCATGGGCGCCAAGGCCGAGACATTTACCGGCCTATCCGGGCTGGGCGACTTGATCCTGACCTGTACGGGCGATTTGTCGCGCAACCGCAAGGTGGGGCTCTTGCTGGCCGAGGGCCGCACGCTACCCGATATCCTGCGTGCGCTGGGCCACGTGGCCGAAGGCGTGAATACGGCGAAAGCCGTGTTGGCTCAGGCGGAACGCTTGCAAGTGGAAATGCCCATCACGGCCACCGTTTGCCGCATGTTGTTCGACAACCTGCCTGCCACCGATGCGATCTCGTCCCTGATGGGGCGCGTCGCAAAGCCCGAGGCAGGTTAGGGCCTGTTCACACTATTTCCCCGGTCGGGAAAATAATGTGAACATGCCCTAGACACCGCGCAGGAACGCCAACTGCGCGGCCACGAAATCCGCTTCGTGTGAGATAAACGGCGCGTGCCCCGCACCACCGTGCATCACCATCTGGCCGCCCGTTTCCTGTGCCAACCACGCCCCCGCCTGCGGCGGCGTCATGCGATCGCGCTCGCCGTATTGCAGGAGAATCGGGCATTCGATCCGGCCCACCTGTGGGCGCAAATCGGCTTGCTGCAGGATATCCAAGCCCGCCATCAAGGCTTCGCGCTGCGGCGCGGGCCGCGCGGCCAGACTGGCCTGCAGCGCACGCAGCACGCTACGGCCATCCTTGCTGCCCATCACCTGTAGGCCTAGGAACATATCGAGTGTGGCCACATAGTCGTTGGCCAGGCTTTCCGCGAAGGAGCGCAAGGTTTCGGGCGGCGTGGCGTACGGCCAATCACTGCGCTGCATAAAGCAGGGCGATGAGGCACACAGTGTGAGCGAACGGATTTGCTCAGGCTGATCCAGCGCCCATTGCGCCGCCACTGCGCCGCCCAGCGACCAGCCGACAACGTGCAGCGGTAGCGGGAATGCATCGTTCAGCACACGTGCCAAGCCAGGCAGGTCGTACGACGCCGTCATCCCACTGCCGCCGCAGCCGGGTAGGTCGACGATGTGCACGCAGAACGCATCCGCCAGCTGCTCGGCCACACGGTTCCATACAGCGCCGTGGATGCCCCAACCGTGCAGCAGGGCAACGTCCTCGCCGCGGCCCTGCGATTCGATATACAAGCTCATTGCAACTCCAGGAGCGCCGCGACGAGCGCATCCACGTCGGCAGCCTCGTGGGTGGCCGACAGCGTAATCCGCAAGCGCGGTGTAGGCACGGTAGGCGGGCGGATAGCGGCCACCCAGAAGCCCCGCTCATATAGTTGCTGCGACAAGGACATGGCCCGCGCATTCGACTCAACCACGACCGGCTGGATGGGTGTGGGAGACCGCAGCAGGTGATAGTTGCTACCGCGCAAGCCCGCCTCCAGGCGCGCGATATGCTCAGCCAAGCGGTCCCGGCGCCATGCTTCGACCGCAATTACGGCTAGGGCTGCCTCGCTCGCCGCTGCCACCGCAGCGGGCATGGCTGTCGTATAGATGGCTGTACGCGCCTTATTGACCAAGTAGTCGATCAGCGTCTGCTCGCCCGCTACCAGTGCGCCTGCCGCGCCCACTGCCTTACCCAGCGTCGCCAAATAGATCAGGCGCGGCGACGCGACGCCCCAATGCGCGAGGCTGCCTCGCCCCTCGCCCAGCACGCCGAAGCCGTGGGCATCGTCCAGGTAGAGCCAGGCATTGTGCCGCTCGGCCAGCGCCAGCAGCTCGGCCACGGGCGCGAGGTCGCCATCCATGCTGTAGACGGCATCGACGGCGATCAACTTGCGCGGTGCGCTGGAGGCTTGCAGCTGCCGTGCCAGCGCATCAAGGTCGCCGTGCGGAAAGCGATGGAAGTCCGCGCGGCTCAGCACGCAGGCATCGTTAAGCGAGGCGTGGTTGAGCCTGTCGGCGAACACGGCGTCGCCGCGCCCGACGAGCGCCGTGATCACGCCCAGATTGGCCATATAGCCGGTGGAGAAGAATAACGAGGCGGGCAGGCCGACGAAGGCGGCGAATGTACGCTCCAGCGATTCGTGCGGTGCCTGATGACCGCAGACGAGATGAGAGGCGCCGCTGCCTAAACCGTATTGTTCGATTGCAGCTGCCGCCGCAATTTTCAGGCGTGAGTCCGCAGCTAGGCCCAGGTAATCGTTGCTGCAGAAGTTACGCAGGCGGCGGCCGTCGACCTCGACCCAAGGGCCCTGCGCCGAGGCCAGTTCGCGCCGCGTGCGCAGCAGGTCTTTTGCGGCAAGGTCCGACAGTTCGGCAGACAGCTCGTCCAGCAAGGAGAATGAGGGATTCATACGCCAATTGTATCCCCAGGGAGTCTCTAATTAAGTACCCGGGATCGCGTTTGCCCGGATTTTGGCCTGATGCAAGGCGAAAGGAGCGCAGTGTAGCGGGCTACATGAGCGACTTTCAACGCGGCAGCAGGCCAAAATCCGGGCAAACCCGAAGGGCTGGGCCGATTCTTGGGGCAATACTTCGGCACAACCCACTGATGTAACCCGTTCCCAAGGCCGTGCAACTTGGACCTACACGGCGCTCGTTGTGCCATCGTCTTGCCCCAAGACTCGACCCAGCGCGACCCGGGTACTTAATTAGAGGCTCCCTATTGCACGCAAGGCCCGTACGCATGCTATCGTTCGCGCCGAGGAAAGTGATCAATCAAGGACCGCCCCATGCAAGCCATCCGTACCGCCCTACCCGACGTCGTCATTATCGAGCCCAAGGTTTTCGGGGACGAGCGTGGTTTCTTCTATGAGAGCTTCAATGCCCGCGTGTTTGAAGAACTGACGGGCGTGAAGGCGGAATTCGTGCAGGACAATCACAGCAAGTCGGCCAAGGGCGTGTTGCGTGGCCTGCACTATCAGATCCAGCATGCGCAGGGGAAGCTGGTCCGCGTGACGGCCGGCGAGGTACTGGACGTAGCCGTCGACCTCCGTCGCTCCTCGCCCGACTTCGGTAAATGGGTGAGCGTGCGCCTATCAGCCGACAACAAGCGCCAGCTGTGGGTGCCGCCGGGTTTTGCCCATGGCTTCGTCGTGCTGAGCGACAGCGCGGAATTCCTCTACAAGACAACGGACTACTGGGCGCCCGAGCATGAGCGCAGCCTCTTGTGGAACGACGAGGCGATCGGCATCGACTGGGAGTTCGAGGGCGAACCGCAGCTGTCGGCCAAGGACAAGGTGGCGAAGCGTTTGGCCGAGGCCGAGGTTTACGAATAAGTCGGTAGAGACGTAGGTTGGGTAGAGCGCAGCGAAACCCAACAACGCATTTCTTCCACGACGGGTGTTGGGTTTCGCTGCGCTCTACCCAACCTATCAAATGCGCACGGCACTGCCCCTGTAAGCTTTCGTCCGCTACAGCGCCTTCACCACCCAACGCAGCATCGGGTCGTCTGGATGCGCCCGCACCACGAAGCCCAGCTTGTGCATCAGCCCCAGCATGGGCGTATTGGTGCCCAGCACCTCGCCTTCGATGGTCGACATGCCCGCATCCTGCGCGGCATGAAACAAGGCTTCCATCAGTAGCTGTCCCAGGCCGTGCCCCTGCCAGCGGTCGCCGATGGAAATGGCGAACTCGCAGCTCGTAGCGTCGGGATTGGCCGTGTAGCGTGCCACGCCGGTCGCGGTCTCCCCGTCTTTGTCGTCCACGACCACCATGAGCGCCATCTCACGCGCATAGTCCAGTTGCGTGAAGCGCACCAGCAGGCTGGGCGGGAGTTGCTTCAAGGCGCTGAGGAAGCGATTGAAGCGGCTCTCGTCCGACATCTCCTCGCGCACGAAGCGCTGCAGCTCGTCCGCGTCCTCCGGCCGGATCGGGCGCAGCGTGCAGTGGCGCCCATCCTTCATGCGACGATGGGTCACCAGATGCGCCGGGTAGGGGTAGATGGGCATATGGTCGTAGCGGCGGAACTTGGCTGGCAGCGGCGCCACAATGATGCTCACGTCGACCGCCACGGCGCCGTGCTCGTCAGCCACCACAGGGTTCAGGTCCAGCTCGACGACTTCGGGCAACTCGCACACCATTTCCGACACGCGCAGCAGTACCTGGCGCACGGCCTCCATGTCGACGGCCGGACGATTGCGAAATTCGCCCAGCGCTTTCGCAATACGAGTGCGGCGAATCAGGCTGTTGGCGAGTAGGTCGTTGAGCGGCGGCAGCGTCACGGCCACGTCGCCGAACACTTCCACCGATACACCCCCCGCGCCAAAGGCGATGATGGGGCCAAACACCTTGTCGCGCGCCACGCCTACCATCAGCTCGCGGCCAAAGTGCTTACCGTGCATCTTCTGCACGACCACGCCGTGCACCGCGCCAGTCGGCAGTTTGCTACGCGCGGCGGCCAGCATCGCCTCGGTTGCCTCCGCCACCTGTTCCAGCGAGATCAGGTTCAGCGCCACGCCGTCGATGTCCGTCTTGTGGATGACGTTGTCCGCGTCGATCTTGAGCGCCACGGGCAGTCCGATGCGCGCGGCTGCCGCCACCGCCTGCTCCGCCGTCTTGGCCGGCACTGTGGGCGGATGGGGGATATGGAAGGCGTCCAGCACAGTGAGCGATTCGCAGGTAGTGAGCAACGTACGCCCCGCCGCCAGCGCGCCATTGACGACCTGCCGCGCGCGCTGGATGTCGGGCTCGCTGCGGCTAGCCAGCGGTCCAGGCGTCTGCAGATTCAACTCCTGCACGTAGCTCCAGGCGGCCAGGCTGGCGAAAGCATCCACCGCCTGCTCTGGCGAGACAAAGTAGGCCATGTGCTCGCGCTCGAGCAGGGCGCGCGATTCGACCGTCGTCTTGTCGCCCAGCCACACGAACAGCAGCAGCTTGTCGATGCGGCGGCGTAGGGTGATCAGGCGCTCGGCCGTCTCCAGGTGGCCGGTGCCGGCTTGCGGCGTGAACACGACCAGCACGGCGTCTACATTCGGGTCCAGCATGCAGGCCTCGGCGGCCGCCACAAAGCGCTCGGGCGGCGCATCGCCCAGCAAGTCGACGGGGTTGTCGTGACTGCCCAGGGCAGGCAGCGCCGCGTCGAGCTTGGCGACGGTCGCTTCCGTGAGCTTGGGCAATTCGACGCCCAGATCATGGGCGCGGTCGATGGCCATATGGCCCGCGCCATAACCGTTCGAGATCACGGCCAGCCGGCGCCCGCGCGTACGGTGATTGGCCGACAGCAGCCGTGCCGCGATGGTCAGCTGCGTCATCGTCTGCACGCGCAGCACGCCCGTGCGGCGCAGCGCCGCATCGAAGGCGTCGTCGCGGCCGATCAGGCGGTCCGAATGCGTGCGCGTCACGCGGGCCGCCCCTTCACGCCCCACCTTCATGGCCACCACGGGCTTTTGCCGGGCCGCCACACGCAGGGCACTGATAAAGCTGCGCGCGTCACCCACCTCTTCCAGGTAGAGCAGGATGCTGCGCGTAGCACCGTCCTGAGACAGATAGTCCAGCACTTCGCCGAAATTCACGTCGGCCGCCGCACCCAGCGATACGACGGTGGAGAAGCCGATGCCGTGCGCCTCGGCCCAGTCGAGGATGGCGCTGGCGATAGAGCTGGATTGCGATACCAGGGCCAGATTGCCGCGGCCCACGCCACCCTGGTAGTTGGCAGCGATCAGGCCGTTGGCCGTCTGCATCATGCCGAGCAGATTAGGACCCAGGATGCGCATACCGTGTTGCCGTGCGATATCGACGGCCTGGTCCAGCAGGGCACGATTGCGCTGGTCGACGGCGACGAAATCGCGCGACAGCACGAGCACCGTCTTCACCCCGCGCTCGCCGCACTCCTGCATCAGGCCAGGCAGGGTCTGCGCCGACGTGGCAATCACGGCCAGGTCGATATCGCCCTCCGGCAGCTGCGACAGGCGGTGATAAACACGCTGGCCGAACACCTTGTCATGACGCAGGTTGATACCGTAGAGCTGCCCCTTGAACGGGGCATCCAGCAGATTCTTGAATACCAGCGCCCCGACAGAACCTGCCGTTTCGGATGCACCGATCACCGCCACGCAGTTCGGCTGGAACAGCGGCGTGAGGTAGTGCGCCTTCATCGACATCCATTGGTTCATGGCGGTCCCAACCGATCTGACGGTTGTCGGTTACACGCACAGTGTAGTCGTTCGACGTGACAAGAAGGGAATCGAAGCCTCAACGAAACTTGCGCAGCAGCGTCACGACCTCGTCGATTTCCGTGGCTGCATCACCATGCTCGATAGCCCGCGCCACGCAACCCTTCAGATGCGCATCCAGCAATTGCTCCGCCACGGCCCCCAGCGCCGCGCGCGCCGCCTGAATCTGCGTAATCACGTCCACGCAGTAGCGGTCCATCACCACCATCTCCTTGACTGCCCGCACCTGGCCTTCGATGCGCGCCATGCGCTTGACCAGCGCGTCGCGGTCGGCCCGCACAACGCGCCTTGGTGCGCCTTCATCGCCTTCATGCGAGGACATCGTAGCCAGCCTCCTCGATGGCGTGCTTGATCTGGCTCGCGTCGATCTGTGCGGCATCGAACACCACCTTGGCGCTGGACGATGTCAGATCGACCTGCACGGCCTCAATGCCCGGCAGTGCACGCACGGCCCGCTCAACGGAAGCCACACAGCCGCCGCAACTCATGCCGCCGATATTGAAAGTCTGTTCCATGCTTACCTCGTACTATGCATTGGTGTTTGGGATGCGGGTCGCCAGCGGCGCAAGCGCAAGGTGTTCATCACTACCGAAACGGAACTCATTGCCATTGCGAAGCCCGCCAGCGCCGGGTGCAGATAGCCTAGAGCGGCCGCAGGCAGGCCGATGAGGTTGTAGACGAAGGCGAAGAACAGGTTCTGACGGATCTTGCGCAGCGTAGCGCGGGCGATATCGACCGCGTCGACCAGCGCCGTCACATCATGGCGGGCCAGCGTGATGTCGGCCGCGGCGATGGCTGCCTCGGCACCCTGGCCGATGGCGAAGCTGGCGTCGGCCGCTGCCAGCGCAGGGGCGTCGTTGATGCCGTCGCCAGCCATGCCTACCGTGTGCTTGCCTTGTTTCAACGCCTGGACATGTTTCGCCTTGTCCTCGGGCAGGCAGGCGGCATGTACTTCGTTGATCGCCAAGGTAGTCGCTACCTCGCGCGCTGCGGCCTCGCGGTCACCCGTGAGTAGAACAGGCTTCACGCCCATGGCGCGTAAGCGCAGCAGCGCAGCCGATGCATCAGTCCGAACGGCGTCCGATAGGGCGGCGAAGCCAGCATATTGATCGTCGACAGCCGCAAGCAGATAGCTTGCTGCCTGGCCACGCAAGCGCGCATCGAGCTCGGTAGGCCAAGCGATACCCAATTCGTGGAACCATGTAGGCGAGCCAAGCTTGATGGCGACCGGCTCCCGCCCCTCCTGCGCCACCGTGCCTTCGACGCCGCGGCCACCTTGCTGTGTAAGAGAAATCAGTTTGTATGCAGCATTCGGGGTGAGATGGCACGCCAGCGCCTTGGACAAGGGGTGGCGCGACCCGGCAGCCAGCGCCTGCACCTGCGCGGCCGCCTCGGGCGACACGAAATCATGTGCGACAACCGTTGGATGCCCTTGCGTCAGCGTCCCCGTCTTATCGAGCGCCAGCACGTCGATGCGCGCCGCCGCCTCCAAGGCCGCCGCATTCTTGATCAAAATGCCATGCCTGGCCGCCACACCGCAGCCGACCATCACGGCCGTGGGGGTAGCGAGGCCCAGCGCGCAGGGGCAGGCGATCACCAGCACGGCGATGGCATTGACCATGGCCGCTTCCATCGTCGCGCCGACCAGCAGCCAGCCGCCGAAACAGAGTACGGCGATCAACAGGACGACGGGGACGAAGATGGCGGAAATGCGGTCGGCCAGTGCCTGCACGGGTGCGCGGCTGGCCTGCGCCTCGCGCACCAGCTTGATGACGCGGGCCAGGTGGCTTTCCGCAGCAGGCAGCGTCACCCTCGTGCGTACCCAGCCCGCTTCGTTGGCGCTGCCCGCAAAGACGGTATCGCCCGCGCACTTGTCCACGGGCATGGCCTCGCCCGTAAGCAGCGATTCGTCGGCGCTCGTTTCGCCGTCCAGCACCACGGCGTCGGCCGGGAAGCGCTCGCCCGGTTCCACGCGCAGGATATCGCCCACGCGCAGCAGGCGCACGTCGCGTTCGACCAGTTGACCGTCCACCTCCACTCTGGCGGCGCGGGGTTGCAGCTGTGCCAGGGCCATCAGGGCCGCGCCGGTCTGGCGCTTGGCCCGTGCTTCCAAGGTTTTGCCCAGCAGCACCAGGGCGATGACGACGACGGCCGATTCGAAATACAGGTGGCCTTGCAATACGCCCAGCACCACCAAGGTGCTGTAGCCGTAGGCGGCGCTCGTCCCCAAGGCAACCAGCACATCCATATTGGCCGCGCCACCGCGCAAGGCATACCAGCTGCCGCGGTAGAAGCGCCAGCCGCAGATGAATTGCACCGGTGTGGCCAGCAGGAGCGCTGCGACGGGTGACAACATCCAGCGGTGCCAGCCAATCGCCATCAACGCCATGTCGAACAGGAAGGGCAGCATCAGGCCCAGCGCCAGCCACATGGGCCATATCGGCTCAGTTGCATC
>JAFAKZ010000555.1 GCA_019234745.1 Burkholderiales bacterium | reverse complement strand
TAGGCGACGGCTTTCATGGGCTTGCATCCTTCGTAAGATGATTGACGATGGATGCATGGTGATCTTGTTCATTGCGTAGAAAAAGGCGCTACGATAGGAATAAGTTTCAAAGAAATATTGAAAATATGGTGCGATTGGACGATATGGCTGTGTTCGTGCGGGCGGCCGAAACGGGAAGCCTCTCTGCTGCGGCGCGCGAGCTGGACTTGAGCCCCGCGGTGGCGAGCGCGGCGCTCAAGCGCCTGGAGGCGGAGCTGGGTGCCCTGCTCCTGGTGCGCTCCACGCGCAGCTTGCGCCTGACGGTAGATGGCGAGCGCTATCTGGACCATGCGCGCTCGGCCATCGCCAGCGTCACGGCCGGGCGCGATGCGATCGCTGCGGGGCAGGCGGCGATTGCCGGGGCGCTCACCATTTCCATGCCGTCCGACGTCGGCCGCAATGTGCTCTTGCCCTGGCTTACCGCCTTCCAGGCCCAGCACCCGGCACTGCGCCTGCAATTGCGCGTAAGCGACCGTATCACGGACCTGTATCGCCAACCTGTCGACGTGGCCTTGCGCTACGGCGTGCCGGCCGATTCCAGCCTCGTCGCCTTGCCACTAGCTGCCATCAACCGCCGCGTGCTGTGCGCGGCACCATCCTATTTCGCCCGCCACGGCACACCCAAGGTGCCGGTCGACCTACGCCGCCACAACTGCCTGCGCCAGGTATTGGGCGATCAGGTGCACGGCCGCTGGCGCTTCCGCAAGGACGGTGAAGAGGAGACGATCGTCGTCAACGGCCAGCACAGCTGCGATGACGGTGAAATAGCGCGGCGCTGGGCCGTGGCCGGCCTGGGCGTCGCCTACAAGTCGCGTATCGACGTATTGGCCGATCTGCGCGCCGGCCACCTGGTGGCTGCGCTGACAGACTTCGAGGCGGAGGAGACACCGCTCTACCTCGTCTGTGCGCACCGGCAGTCCATCTCCCCGGCCGTGGTCAAGCTGCGTGAATTCCTGGCCGAACAGATCGACGCCTACCTGCACGGCTAGCCACTTATCGCTGCAATACTAAAGCACTTTATTAACTATTTGATCGGCGTATAGTTAATCACATGCTTAACAATTCACCCCATCTTGACCGTCTGTTCCACGCCTTGTCCGACCCCGCACGCCGTGCCATGGTGGCGCGGCTCAGCCAGGGGCCGGTATCGCTGGGCGAACTGGCCAAGCCCCTGCCCATGTCGCTGCCGGCCGTCATGCAGCACCTCAAGGTACTGGAAGGGGCGGGGTTGGTGCGCTCGGAAAAGCTGGGGCGCGTGCGTACCTGTGCAATCGATTCGCAGGCGCTGAGCCAAGCCGAGCAGTGGCTCACCACCTGTCGTGTGGAATGGGAGCGCCGGCTGGATCGCCTGGGTGCTTACCTGGATACGCTAGAAGGAGAGGAAGATGGCAACGAACGATAAGAGCGTGTCGGAAACACAGTCCATGCAGGTCAAGCTGGTGCGCAGCTTCACGGCGGCGACCGACGTGGTGTTCAAGGCCTGGAGCTCCAGCGAGCATGTACGGCGCTGGTTCTGCCCCGAGGGCTATACGGTGCCGCTGGCCAAGGTCGAACTGCGGGTGGGCGGTGCGTTCGATGTATGCATGCGTAGCCCGCAAGGCGTCGAGCATTGGATGCGCGGGCGCTTTACCGAGGTCGTGCCGAACACGCGCCTGGTATTTGAATCGAAAGTGAGCGACCCGAGTGGGCATGCTCTCTTCCTCACCCAGACCGAGGTCGATTTCGCCGTGGAATGCAGCGGTACGCGCCTGGAAGTTACGCAGCGCTACACGGTGCACGACCCGGCCGCCGTGGCGATGATCCAGGGCGCCACCATGGGCTGGAACCAGACGCTGGACCGCCTGGCGCGCGTGCTGCCCAGCCTGCAGGAAGGCGACGGTGCACCACGCCATGCCGTGCATGGCAGTTTCAGTCTGGAGCGTATCTACCCGTCCACGCCGGCTTGCGTCTGGAAGGCCTTCACGGATGCCGAGGCCAAGGCGAAATGGTTCGCCGGTACGCCCGGGCAGTGGACGCTGATGGAGCGCCATATGGACGTACGCCCAGGCGGTCGCGAGCGGCTGCAAGGGCGTTGGGAGGCCGGCATGGTGACAACCTTCGACGCTGTCTACCACGACGTGATCCCGCATGAGCGGCTCGTCTATACCTACGAGATGCACCTGGGGGAGCGCAAGATATCCGTCTCGCTCGCCACCATCCAGATCAGCGCGGAAGGCGGCAAGACGCGCGTACGGGTAACGGAGCAGGGAGCATTTCTTGATGGCTATGACGATAACGGCTCGCGTGAGCATGGGACGGGCGAGTTGCTGGATAGGCTGGGTACATCCTTGCTGGATTGAGCTGCCTGCGTGACGTCAGAACGGATTCCCGCACGGTTGACGCTTGCATCAGGCAGGGCCAATTGTGCTTGGCGTGGTATGCTGGTGAGGATCGTTGCCAATTCTATTCAGGCGAAAGCTTGGTTTCGCATCAAGTACTTATTCGTCCCGGCGGCAAAATGAGCCCGGCTTCGACTTGAAGCTGGGCGTTTACATTGTATAGCGGCTCAGCGTTCGCAATCGTGCGGATGGCACTTTCCATAGGTTGGCAAATCTGGCACTTCTTGCCCTATAGTCGAAAAGCAAATCAGACCATTCACGCTTCATTTGACATGGGTACAGGCAGATGAACCGGCGTGACTTGTTTAAGCCATCGAGTAAGCCAGGGAATGCGGAAGTGCATTGCGGAAATGCGCTGCCTCGGAGACACGCCGTGACATGGGTACGCCTCGCCGCGATTACCTTGCTGCGGCTTCCCGTAGTCCTGCTCACCTCGCATGTTGTGGCTGAGCCAGCGTCGCCGGTACGTTGGCTGGTTCTCGATTTCCCGCCGTATGAAATACATAGTGGGGCAGATAACGGCGACGGGCTGATGGATCGCTATCTGCAGAGTGTGATACAGCGCTTGCCGCAGTTTCAGCACAATATCGACGTTGTCGGCTTTCAGCGTCGTGATGCCCTGATGAAGACGACGCAACCCTCCTGTACCGTTAGCAGGTTCAGTACGCCGGATCGCGCGCGATACGCGGTATTTGCCCAGCGTCCCTTTATGTACCTGTTGCCTCCCCGTCTTGTTGCGACGCGCGATATTGCCGACTCGCTCAGATCTGCCGTGGAGCATGACACAGTGTCACTTGCCCAGATCATGAACAGCGGACAGTACTTATTGGGCATCTACCCAGCCCGCCACTTTGGTGACGCCATTGATCACCAGCTTGATGAAATCCGTGCGGACTATCCGGCGGCTATCCGCGACTATCAAGAAACCGGCACCTCATCGATATTCGACTTGCTGAACATCATGGCTCAAGGCAGCTTCAACACGACACTGGCCTACACCGTCGAAGCCGAGTATTTGCGTCGCACGCATCCTGCCCTGCCGGCCTTCGACTACTTTCCGATTACCGGCGCAACAAGCCTCTTGCCACTCCATATCTCCTGCAACAAGACAGAAGTCGGACTGGCCGTGATTGAGGCCGTGGACAAGCTCAACCAGCATGACGCGGCAGCGCTACAAGCACAACGTGATCTCGAATCACTGCTGCCTGCAGAGGAGAAGCGGCGCTACGAGGCGTTGCTGCCGAAAACGAAGTAGATTTGCCTACGGTTTTACCTAGGGACACGCTGATTAGGTATCCGGGCAAACGCGATCCCGGATACTAAATCAGATGCCCCCTAGGTCCGTGCTCGCCAATACGTACGCAATGGGTTGCAATGACTTAGGGAAGCTCTGCAAAAGTCCGCTTTCGAGCGTCAGCGAGGCTCCCTCGCGACGGCGAGGGCGGGGGGAGTGGAATCAATCAGCGATAACTCGTTGATTTTCTAATGGCCTAAAGCGCACGGCTCCGCCGGGCGAAAGCTGAAGTTTCAGATTGCTACCTTTTGCAGAGCTTCCTTAGAAGTGCCACACGACTTTCCTCCCGGCTTGAGCGTGCCGAATAAAGCAAGCGCTTGCACCATTATTTCTGAGCGCTACTAATACATGCCACCGGGCTATGCGCCGCCAACATCGCCGCATGCAACATGCCCGCTTAGCTCCAAATACAACACCTGCTTGGCATATGGACGCCAAATTCGATCCATTGCCCCTTTTCTACTTCTTTTGACCAGGAGGCGCCAAACCATTGGCAGGAGTGCATTTGCGCGCTATGTGTGCTGGTTGAATACAATTGGGCTTGGGGGAAAGTGTTAAATATTCACATTAACCCGGTGTGAATAATGCATTGTTCAATGCCAATTCGAGGCGTAGTTTTGCCGCGAACGAATCACAGATAAGCAGCCCGGCTAAACAAATTATGAATTGCTAATTATCTGCCCATTTTAAGATCCAACAAGCGGAGTAAAAGTAATAAAGTAAATTCTGATAAATGCTCAACCCCATTGTCATTAATTCGCTGCTAGGGAAGCTCCGCAAAAGTCCGCTTTCGAGCGTCAGCGAGGCTCCCTCGCGGCGGCGAGGGCGGGGGGAGTGGAATCAATCAGCGATAACTCGTTGATTTTCTAATAGCCTAAAGCGCACGGCTCCGCCGGGCGAAAGCTGAAGTTTCAGATTGCCACCTTTTGCAGAGCTTCCCTAGGTATTGCGACGGTTGGCTGGACTTGATTCCTGCTTCGGCAGTTGATGCGGCTACACACCATAAAATTCGACACCGAAGCGCAGGCGGTGGCGAAACTTGTTAAACCTGCGCAAACCTACAAATGGAGTAAATAATGGAACAAGTTGTCAAGGCTCAAGAAATGAACAGCGAGGAGATCGGTGCAGTGGCAGGTGGCGTGTCGCTGCCCGCATCGGTGATTATTGGTGGCATCCTCGGCCGTAG
>JAFAKZ010000244.1 GCA_019234745.1 Burkholderiales bacterium | reverse complement strand
CTGGCCGCCCGCGGTCTGTCGGCCACCGTCGCCGATGCCCGCTTCGCCAAGCCGATCGATCAGGATCTGATCCGTCAGCTGGCGCGGCACCATGCGCTGCTGGTCACCGTCGAGGAAGGCTCGATCGGCGGCTTCTCCAGCCAGGTTTTGCACTTCATGGCCCATGACGGGCTGTTGGAGAACGGCCTCAAGGTCCGTCCGATGGTCCTGCCCGACCGCTATCAGGACCATGACGCGCCGGGCAAGCAATATGACGACGCCAAGCTCAACGCCGCCCAGATCGTCGCCGAAGTGCTCGCCGCCATGGGCGTCGAGGAAAAGGCCCGCGTGGTTATCGCGTAATCGTGGATGGCCGGGTCAAGCCCGGCCATGACAAATCAGCCGTCATCCCCGGGCTTGACCCGGGGATCCACGCCGCTGCCCGTTCAAATATCGTAATTCAGAATGACCTTCGCGGCGTTGGTGCCGACCAGCGAGGCCAGCGTCGTGCCGTCGAGGATGGCGGCGGTCGCGTCGCGCACCTGGCCCATCAGGCGTCGCACCTGGCAGGCGGCCTCGTCCTCGCAATCGAGGCAGGGGCGATAGGCGGTGACGCTGGCGCAGGGAATGGCGGCCAGCGGGCCGTCGAGGATGCGCATGATCTGGCCGACCGAGATCTTGGCTGCCGGACGCGCCAGCGAATAGCCGCCGCCCTTGCCCTTCTTGGAATGCACCAGGCCGCTATTCTTCAGTTCGAGCAGGATGGTATCGAGGAACTTCTTGGGGATCTGCTGCGCTTCGGCGATGGCGGCGCCTTGAATTCCACCCGCGCCTTGTAGTTCCGCGAGATGAACCATCGCCTTCAGGCCGTATTTGCCTCGGGCAGACAACATGACGCACCAACTCCCTGCCACCTAATCCATCGGAATAGTGGAAAGAGTGGCGGGGAGCCAATCCCCTGTCAATGGGTGTGAATCAGGCCGCTTTGGCCCGGCTATCGCAGGCGCAGGAACAGCCCATCTTGTCGCACATGGTGTCGATACAGCAGCCGCATTGCGGCGCGGTGCCGAAATGGGCGAACACCTCGTCATGGGTGCGCGCGCCCTGGGCCTCGGCTTCCTTGAGGTCCTTGTCGGTGATCGAATTGCAGATGCAGATATAGGCCATTTACGTCCTTCCGAAGGTTCCCCTTCAACGCCTGAAGACACTAACAAAGCACGCAATTGCAAATCAATCGCAAAATGACCGATTGAACCGCAACGCTGCCGCGCGCAGAGTACGGGGCTGAAATTTGTGTGGAGGATCAGCGGGATGAAGGGCAGCAAAAAGGTCATCGACACGCTGAACAAGCTCCTGACAGACGAATTGAGCGCCGCCGACCAATATTTCATCCATTCGCGCATGTATGAAAATTGGGGCCTGATGGCGCTCTATGAGCGCATCGAGCATGAGCGGGTCGAGGAGCTGGAGCACGCCTCGCACCTGATCCGCCGCATCCTGTTCCTCGAAGGCGTTCCCGACGTCCAAAGCCGCGCCACGCTGAAGATCGGCACCACCGTGCCCGAGATGTTGAAGAGCGACCTCGATTACGAGCTGTCGGTGGTGAAGAAGCTGAAGGACGCGATTGCGCTGTGTGAGAAAGAAGAGGATTTCGAGACCCGCCGCATCCTCACCGGCCTGCTCTACGATACCGAGGAAGACCACACTCTCTGGCTTGAGCAGCAATTACGCCTGATCGAGATGGTCGGGCTCGAGAACTACCAGCAATCCGCCCTGGGCAAAGGAGAACCGTCATGAGAGGCGACAAGGCGCTCAACGCCCAGCTCAACAAGGTGCTGCGCCACCAGCTGACCGGCATCAACCAGCACTTTCTGCACGCCCGCATGGCCAAGAACTGGGGCTTCCGCGACCTCGGCAAGCATGTCTACGAGGATTCCATCGACCTCATGAAAGAGGCCGACAAGCTGATCGAGCGCATCCTGTTCCTGGAAGGCCTGCCCAATCTGCAGGATCTCGGCAAGCTG
>JAFAKZ010000483.1 GCA_019234745.1 Burkholderiales bacterium | reverse complement strand
AATTGAACCACCCTGACGAAGAAGTGCGCAAGGAAGCCGCCGACGAAGTGGCGCTCTTGACGCCCATCATCAAGGCCTTCATCACCGATAATGCCTGGACCGCGACTTCGGAAGCGATGCAAGTGTTCGGTGGCCACGGCTTCATCGCCGAGTGGGGCATGGAGCAATACGTGCGTGACGCGCGCATCAACATGATCTATGAAGGCACCAACACCATCCAGTCGCTCGACCTGCTGGGCCGCAAGATCCTGATGGACAACGGCGCCAAGCTGCGCAAATTCGGCGAGAAGGTCAAGGCCTTCGTCGAAGAGTACGGCACCGACGAGGCGATGAGCGAATTCATCACCCCGCTGGGCGACATCGGCGACAAGGTCACCAAGCTGACCATGGAAATCGGCATGAAGGCGATGCAGAACCCCGACGTCGTCGGCGCTGCCGCGGTCGACTACCTGCGTGTCGTCGGCCACATGACGTTCGCCTACTTCTTCGCCCAGATGGCCAAGGTCGCGTTGGCCAAGCAAGGCTCGGGCGATCCGTTCTACAAGGCCAAGCTGGCCACCGCGCGCTTCTACTTCGCCAAGCTGCTGCCCGAGACCGCCGGCCTGATCCGCTCGGCCCGCGCCGGCCTCGAGCCGCTGATGGAGATGGACGAAGCGCTGTTCTGAGTTCCCGAGGTCGTCATTCATTCACACCACAACATCCAGGAGACACGCATGAAAAAGACCTTCGCTGCCGTAACGCTCGCCTTCCTCGCCGGTGCCGCCATGGCCCAGTCCTCGCCGGTCGGCCTGTGGAAGACCATCGATGACGACGGCAAGACCGAGAAGTCGCTCGTGCGCATCACCGAGAACAACGGCGTGCTCAGCGGCGCGATCGAGAAGGTGTTCGACGTGAGCAAGCAGAACGACGTCTGCCAGAAGTGTGAAGACGACCGCAAGAACAAGCCCATCGTCGGTCTGCAGATCATCCGCGGCGTGCACCAGGACGCCGACGACAAGACGCTGTGGACCGAGGGCACGATCCTCGATCCCGAAAACGGCAAGACCTACAAGACCCGCCTGATGACCCTCGAAGGAGGCAAGAAGCTTCAGATGCGCGGCTACATCGGCTTCTTCTACCGAACCCAGGTCTGGGTCCGGGTGGAATAAGCCCGCACCCTCATTGCATATCCCGAAGGAAAACCCATGAGTCGATTCCAAGTTCGCAAAGTCGCCGTGCTCGGCGCTGGCGTGATGGGTGCGCAGATCGCTGCGCACCTCGTCAACGTCAAGGTGCCGGTCGTGCTGTTCGACCTGCCGGCCAAGGAAGGCCCGAAGAACGGCATCGTCACCAAGGCCGTCGAAGGCTTGAAGAAGCTCAAGCCGGCGCCGCTGGGCGTGGCCGAGAACGCCGCGCTGATCCAGCAGGCGAACTACGAAGAGCACTTGGAATTGCTGCGCGACTGCGACCTCATCATCGAGGCCATCGCCGAGCGCATGGACTGGAAGCTCGACCTCTACACCAAGATCGCGCCGTTCGTCTCGCCGAACGCGATCGTGGCTTCCAATACTTCGGGCCTGTCGATCACCAAGCTCTCCGAAGTCCTGCCCGAGAGCATCAAGCCGCGCTTCTGCGGCATCCATTTCTTCAACCCGCCGCGCTACATGTACCTGGTGGAGTTGATCAACACGCCGACGACGCAGCCGCAAGTGCTGGACCAGCTCGAAGGCTTCGTGACGAGCGCCGTCGGCAAGGGCGTCGTGCGCGCCCACGACACGCCCAACTTCGTCGCCAACCGTGTCGGCGTGGCCGGCATGATGGCCACGATGATCGAAGCCGAGAAGTTCGGCCTCAGCGTCGATGTCGTCGACGACCTGACCGGCAAGAAGCTCGGCCGCGCTTCCAGCGGCACCTTCCGCACCGCCGACGTCGTGGGCCTGGACACCATGGCCCACGTCATGAAGACCATGCAGGACAACCTGAAGGACGATCCCTTCTACGCCTGCTACGCCACGCCCAAGGTGCTGGCCGGTCTGATCGAGAAGGGCGCCCTGGGCCAGAAGTCCGGCGCCGGCTTCTACAAGAAGGTCGGCAAGGACATCCAGCGCCTGGACTTCGCCACGGGCGAGTACGTCGCCGGCGGGGCTAAGGCCGACGAGATCGTCGCGCGCATGCTCAAGAAGCCCGCGCCCGATCGCATCAAGCTGCTGCGCGAGTCGAGCAACCCGCAGGCGCAGTTCCTGTGGTCCATCCTGCGCGACAGCTTCCACTATGTCGCCGTGCATCTCGATACCGTCGCCGACACGGCGCGCGAGATCGACTTCGCGATGCGCTGGGGCTTCGGCTCGCAACAAGGCCCGTTCGAGCTGTGGCAGCAAGCCGGCTGGAAGCAGGTCGCCGAGTGGATCGCCGCCGACATCGCCGAAGGCAAGACCCTGAGCAGCGCACCGCTGCCCAAGTGGGTCACCGAAGGCCCGGTCGCCGACAAGGGCGGCGTGCACACGCCGGAAGG
>JAFAKZ010000215.1 GCA_019234745.1 Burkholderiales bacterium | reverse complement strand
CCCGCTTGCGTGCAGGCTTCGAGGCTGATGAGCTCGATGTATTGCGGCAGTTCGCGCAAACGAACCGCCATACCGCGCCGCAGCAATAGTCGCTCGCTCCGGTATAATCGCCTTTCTATTCTGATGACCGCCACGTCCGGAGCTTTGACATGACCGCGATCCGCCAGCAGGACTTCATCGACAGCATCGCCGATGCCCTGCAGTACATCTCCTACTACCACCCGAAAGACTACATCCAGAACCTGGGCCGCGCCTATGAGCTGGAAAAGTCCGAGGCCGCCCGCGACGCCATCGCGCAGATCCTGACCAATAGCCGCATGTGCGCGGAGGGCCACCGCCCCATCTGCCAGGATACGGGCATCGTCTGCGCTTTCGTGCGCGTGGGGATGGACGTGAAGTGGTCCGACGCCACGATGAGCATCGAGGACATGGTCAACGAGGGCACACGCCGTGCCTACAACAACCCGGACAACAAGCTGCGCGCCTCCATCCTCATGGACCCGGCAGGCAGCCGCAAGAACACCCGCGACAATACCCCCGCCGTCACCCACTTCGAGCTGGTGCCGGGCAATACGGTGGAAGTCCATATCGCCGCCAAGGGCGGTGGTTCCGAGAACAAGTCGAAGTTTGTCATGCTCAACCCGTCCGACAGCATTGTGGACTGGGTGCTGAAGACGGTGCCGACCATGGGGGCCGGCTGGTGCCCGCCCGGCATGCTGGGCATCGGTATCGGCGGCACGGCCGAGAAGGCCATGATGATGGCCAAGCGCGCGCTGATGGACCCGATCGATATGCAGGAGTTGCTAGCGCGTGGCCCGACGAACCGCATCGAAGAACTGCGCATCGAACTGTACGAGAAAGTCAACGGCCTGGGCATCGGCGCCCAGGGCCTGGGCGGCCTCTCCACCGTGCTCGATATCAAGATACTGGACTACCCGACGCACGCCGCCAGCCTGCCCGTGGCCATGATCCCGAACTGCGCGGCCACGCGCCACGTCCACTTTGAACTGGATGGTAGCGGCCCAGCACAACTGGAAGCGCCGAAGCTGGAAGACTGGCCGGCCGTGACCTGGTCGCCCTCGGCGAACGCGCGCCGCGTCAACCTCGACACGGTGACGCGCGCCGAAGTGGAAGCCTGGAAGCCGGGCGAGACCCTGCTGCTCAACGGCAAGCTGCTCACGGGCCGCGACGCTGCGCACAAGCGCATGGTCGATATGCTCAGCCGCGGCGAAAAGCTGCCGGTGGACTTCACCAACCGCTTCATCTACTACGTTGGCCCGGTCGACCCGGTGCGTGACGAAGCCGTAGGTCCGGCTGGCCCGACCACGGCCACGCGCATGGACAAGTTTACCGAGCAGGTACTGGCCCAGACCGGCCTCCTGGGTATGATCGGCAAGGCCGAACGCGGCCCGGCCGGTATCGATGCGATCAAGAAGCACAAGTCGGTCTACCTGATCGCCGTCGGTGGCGCCGCCTACCTCGTATCCAAGGCCATCAAGTCCTCGCGCGTCTTGGCGTTCGAGGATATCGGCATGGAGGCCATCTACGAGTTCGACGTGGTCGATATGCCTGTGACGGTGGCCGTCGATTCGACGGGCGATTCGGTGCACAAGACGGGCCCGGCCGAGTGGCAGGCCAAGATCGGTTTGATTCCGGTCGCTGCGAAGTAAGTCAAACAGCCCCTCACCTCGGTGAGGGGTTTTTCATATCAGGATTGCCCTTACCCCATGAATCAACGACAAATGGCCTTCCAGGGCGCCGTCATGATGCAGTGCGCCGTCGCCCTGGGCGCTTTCGGTGCCCACGCGCTGCGATCCCTACTCACGCCGGAGATGCTAGAGGTATGGCGTACCGCGGTGAACTATCAGATGGCCCACGCGCTGGGCTTGCTGCTGATCGCCGCCCTAGCACCGGTAGGCGACGCAGCCTGGCTACGCCGTGGTGGCACATGCCTGCTGGCAGGCATCGCGCTGTTCAGCGGCTCGCTCTACGCACTGGCACTTACGGGCTGGCGGCCACTCGGCGTTCTGACACCCTTCGGCGGCGCCGCCTTCATGTTTGGCTGGCTCTTCGTCATTCTCGCGTTTTACCCGCACAATTCGCGCTAACCACACTGTTGCCAACAGGGTGCAAATCCGATCGGACAATACAATTCGTCGCCTTGCCGAATGATCACGGCTGCAGCTTGGCGGCATAATGCCGTACGAACCCATCCAGAGAAATGTCCGCCCATGCTCACCCGCAAGCTCCTCTCACTTGCCCTCGCTGCCGCTTTTGCCATGCCTGCCCTGTGCGCCACGCCGGCCTGGGTTGCGCGCAGCAATCAGATTTCCGAGCCGCTGATGATCATGGAAGGCCGTTACTACCCGAGCCAGGCAGCGTCTGCAGGACTGGAGCAGTTCGACACGGTCGTCGCTGACCTCGCGCCGGGCGCCTATGAGCGCGAGCTGGCCGATTTCGCCGCGCAGCGCCAGCGCCTGGTCGACACCAAGAACCTGGAAAGCGACAGCCAGGTGCGCCAGGACATCGACCTGATGATCGCTCACGTCGACCAGCACGTGGACGGCTTGAAGATCAATCACCACTATATGGTGGAGTACGCCGACCCGGCCGATGCGGCCTTCGGCGGCATGCGCGTGCTGCTCGACCCACGCAACAAGCCCGAACGCCAGGCCAAGGCACTCACCCTGCTGGCGCGCTATGCCGGCAGCGAGAAGGGCTATGCGCCGTTGGCCGATCTGATGCGTACACGCATGCAGCACGACCTGGCCGACCCGCAGCTGATCGGCCCCTATGTGGAGCAAGTCAAGGAAGACCTCGCCAATACGGATCGCTACCTCGACGGCATCGAGGAATTGCTGAAGCAGGATCACCTCAAGGGCTGGCAGGCCGATATGAAACGCCTGCGCAAGCAAATGCACGAGCACGATGCCTGGGTAAAGACGACGCTGATGCCGCGCGCCCGCATGGAAGCGCATCTGCCGCGCGACGTCTACGCCCAGCGCGTGCGCGAGAACGGTGTGTCGATCACGCCGGAGGCCTTGATGGTGGAAGCGAGCACCGCGTTCCAGGAAACGCGCGACCAGATGCGCGTGCTGGCCAAACAGATCGCCGCCGAGCGCCATCTGCCCAGCGACGATTACCGCGACGTCATCCGCGTGCTGAAGAAGGACCAGGTGCCGCCGGCCGATCTGCTGAAGGTCTATACGGAGCGCATCCGCCAGCTCGAAGCCATCATCCGCCGCGAGTCGATTGTGACGCTGCCGAGCCGCGACGCTTCCGTGCGCGTGGCCAGCGAGGCCGAGTCGGCGCAGCTCGCCTCCCCCTTCATGAACCCGCCGCGCATGATCGGCAACACGGGTGAATACGGCGAGTTCGTCATCCCGCTGACCAACCCGAACGCCAAGTCCGACGCCGTCATGGACGACAACTCCTTTGTCGGTGAAACCTGGACGCTGACGGCGCACGAGGCGCGCCCAGGCCACGAACTGCAGTTCTCCTCCATGGTGGAGCGCGGCATTTCCAACGCGCGCGTGCTGTTCGCCGAGAACAGCGCGAACGTGGAAGGCTGGGCCGTGTATTGCGAGGCGATGATGCTGCCCTATATGCCGCCCGAGGGCCAGATGGCTTCGCTGCAAGACCGCCTGCTGCGCATCTCGCGCGCCTTCCTCGACCCCATGGTCAACTTGGGCCAGATCACGCCGGACCAGGTCAAACGCTTCCTGATGGACGACGTGGTGGAATCCGAACCCTGGGCGCAGGAGGAAGTCGACCGCTACACCTTCCAGAACCCCGGCCAGGCGACGGCCTACTACTTCGGCTATAGCCGCCTGCGCAGCATTCGCACGAACGCAGAGTTGATGCTGGAGTCGAAGTTCAAGCCCAAGGACTTCAACGACTTCGTCATCTCGCAGGGTTTCCTGCCGCCCGACCTGATGCGCGCGGCCGTGATGACGGAATTCGTGCCCAGCCAGGCCAAGGGCAACTGATTGCCAGCCGGTGACTGAACTATCGCAGACAGCAAGCCTGCCCGCCGCACTGCAAAAGCATGTGGCGGGTGACTTTGCCGGCGCGGAAGCTGTCTACCGAGCCTTGCTCGCCGCCAACCCGCACGATGCCCAGGCGCTGCACTACCTGGGCTTCCTGCTGCAGCAGTGCGATCGCCTGACTGAAGCACGTGACACGTTGCTAGCCGCTATTGCGCTCGATGCCGGGCATAGCGAATGGCATTTCAACCTGGGCCTCACGCTATTTCGCCTCGGCGAATTGGACGCGGCCGTCGCCGCCTACCTGCAGGCGCTTGCGCGCGACGGCAGCAAGTATTTCTACTGGACCAATCTCGGCGTCGCCCTTGAACAACTGCAGCGCGACGCGGAAGCTGAACAAAGCTTTCAAGCTGCCACGCGGCTAGACCCACATTGCCCCGACGCCTACTACCTGCTGTGCAATCTATGCCGCAAACTAGGGCGACGCGAAGAGGCGCGACGCTACAACGCGCAGGGCATCGTGGCGGCGCCAGAGGCCTGTAACTCGAAGATCCTGGTCGGTCAAGCCTATCACGACCTCGGGCAGACGGATAAAGCCGTCGCCCTGTTCCAGACCTGGGCGCAGGCCGAACCGGACAACCCCATTCCAGCCCACTTGCTGACTGCCTATCAGGCACCGTGCGACGCCACGCGCTGCGCTGACGACTATGTGGCGCGCACTTTCGACGAATTCGCGAAGAGTTTCGAAGATACGCTCACGCGCCTGCAGTACAGTGGTCCGAGCTTGGCGCGCGACTATGTGGGCTCACAATCGTATGGCCCTGCATCGCTCGATGTGCTGGACCTTGGCTGCGGTACGGGCTGGATAGGTGAGATTCTCAAGCCGTTGGCACGCAGGCTCGTCGGCGTCGACCTGAGCGCGGCTATGCTGGAAAAGGCTCGCGCCAAGCAGTTGTACGATGCGCTGCACCAGTCCGATATCGAAGCCTTCGTGCGCGACTCGGGCGAACAGTACGACCTCGTTGCCTGCATGGATACGCTGATCTACCTGGGCCGGCTCGATGCGCTGTTCGCTGGTGTGCATGCGCGCTTGCGCGCGGATGGTCACTTCCTGTTCACGACGGAAAGTCACGAGGCCATCGACGACTTCCGCTTGAACATTAGCGGGCGCTATAGCCACGCCGGTAGCTATGTCCAATTAGCGCTAAGGAACGCGGGTTTTGCCATCACCGACATGCGCGAGGTCCCCATCCGCAAGGAATCGGGCACGCCCGTGCTCGGCCATTTCGTCGTCGCCCGGTGCATCCAGTAGTTCAAACAAAAGCCGCCACGGCCTTTCGGCCGTGGCGGTCATGCCCTGCCTGATTACTCAACCCATGTAGTCGGTAGCAACGGTCTGGTCGGCACCCGGCGCCATCTTCATGGCACGGACGATGACGGTGACGATAGTCGCAACAACCACATTCAAGACCAAGGCATACAGTGCCGTATAACCGGGCACGGTGAAGTCGCCGATATGCAGCGGGTAGATAGGCTTGAATTCCAGGCTGTAGGCCACCCAAGTGCCCCAGGCCACGCCGGCCAGCCAGCCGCAGATCAGGCCACGGAAGTCGAACCAGCGCGTGAACAGGCCGAGGAATACGGCCGGCAGGGTCTGGATGATCCACACGCCGCCCAGGAGCTGCAGGTTGATGGCGTACTTCTTGTCCAGTAGCAGCACGAAGGCCAGCGCCCCCACCTTGACGATCAGC
>JAFAKZ010000188.1 GCA_019234745.1 Burkholderiales bacterium | reverse complement strand
GGCCTACGCCAGCGCCTGTGGCGTGAACCCGTGCCGCCGATTGCCCTGCGTGAGGATTGCCCGCCCTGGCTGCAGGAGATCATTCTGCGCTGCCTGTCGGTGAACCCCGAGGGGCGCTTCGCCACGGCAGCCGAACTGGCCTTGATGCTGCGCAATCCAGCGCAACTGGTACTGACGCCGCTCGCTAGCAAACGCAAGGCGCAGCGTGGCTGGGCGGAGTTTCGACGCTGGTTTCGCGCCATCGGTCGCGAGCCCGTGGCCGGCGTCACTGCTGCGGCGCGGCTGGCGCGGGCCCCCATCGTGGTGGCGGCCGTGGACCTCACGGCCGGTGAGGAGGCGCTGGCCGAGGCGCTACGGCGCAGTACGGGGCTCTTGATGAGCGTCGCAGGTGAGGCTCGGCTCGCATGTGTGACGGTGGTCAAGGTGCCGCGCATCGGTATCGAGGTGAACGAGGACGAGGCGGGGCGCAATCTGCGCGTGCGCAAGCTGGCTGCCATCAAGCACTGGGTGGCGCCGCTAGGGTTGCCCGGCGACAGGGTGACGTTCCACGTATTGGCCGCGCCCGATGTCGCCACCGCGCTGGTCGATTTCGCGCGCCAGAATGGCGTGGACCACCTGATCATGGGGGCGCGCGACAGCTCGGCCTTGCGTCGGCATCTAGGCAGCGTATCAGCCCGCGTGGTAGCAGAGGCCCCCTGCAGCGTGACCGTAGTCAGGCGCGGTTAAGTTATCTTTCAACCATTTACAAAATCACGAATGGCTATACAAATCAATGGTATGCGTACGGGCATGGTCGTGCGTTAATGGTCCTACGAGCTACGCCTTCGCGTAGTGAAAGGATAGCTGACATGAAACGCCTCACCTTGCTCATCGCCGCTGTGGTCGTGCTCTGCAGCACCCTCAACGCCTGCGCCATCGTGCCGGTTCCTGTCTACGAAGGTGGCGAGGGCCACTGGCACCATGACCACTGGCGCGATCACGATCACGATCGCTGGTAAGTAGGTAGCCGTCCGACAGGTGGGGAGCCTCCAACGTAACGGAGTGTTTTCCCTGCTTGTCATAAGCCAATATCGGACGGACAATCTCCGGACAGTTCTGGACAGTTCCAGAACGGTTCCGGAGGTTCGCCGTGGCGCCATTCCTAATCGACCATCATCAGGGCAAGCCCCTGGTCGAGCAGATCATCGAGCAGTTCATCGCTCGCATCTCGGACAAATCACTGCGCGCAGGCAGCCGCCTGCCCTCGATCCGCCGCTTCGCGGCCGACTACGATGTGTCCAAATTCACCGTGGTGGAAGCCTACGACCGCCTGGTAGCGCTGGGTTATGTACAGTCGCGCCGTGGCGCGGGGTTTTTTGTCACCTCGCGCGTGGAAGCGCATGTACACGCACCGCTACGGCGCGAGCCACCCTTGAGCCGCTGTGTAGACAGTCTGTGGCTGCTGCGCCAGGACGCCCTGGGTTCCGACACAGAAGTGCAGCGCCCCGGTTGCGGTTGGCTGCCACCTTCCTGGATGCCCGAAGCCGAGCTGGAAAAAGCCTTGCGCGACCTGAGCCGCCGCCCCAATGCACGCCTCACCAGCTATGGCGAGCCCTTCGGCTATCGTCCGCTGCGTCAGCAGCTATGCGTGCGCCTGGCCGAACTGGAGATTGAGACGGAACCGGAGCAGATCGTCCTCACCCACGGCGCCATGCAGGCGCTCGACCTGATCGCCCGCTACCTGGTGGACGAGGGCGATGCGGTGCTGGTGGACGACCCAGGCTTTTTCAATGTGTTCGCCAATCAGAAGCTCAACGGCGCGCGCCTGTTTGGCGTGCCGCGCAACGCGGCCGGGCCGGACCTGGCCGTGTTCGAGCAATTGCTGGCCGAGCACAAGCCCAAGCTCTTCATCACCAACAGCGTACTGCACAACCCCACGGGCACCAGCCTGAACCGGGCGACGGCCTTCCGTATCCTGCAGTTGGCCGAGAAGTACGACCTGACCATCGTCGAAGATGACATCTACAGCGACTTCCAGGTTGGCCCCGGCGAGCGGCTCGCTGCGCTGGACCAGCTGCAGCGGGTGATTTACGTCGGCGCATTCTCCAAGACGCTGTCGGCCAATCTACGCGTCGGCTTTATCGCGACCAACTCGCGCCGCGCACAAGATTTGTGCGACCTGAAGCTACTGACATCCATCTCGTCCAGCGAAGTGGCGGAGCG
>JAFAKZ010000169.1 GCA_019234745.1 Burkholderiales bacterium | reverse complement strand
GTCGAGCTGGAAGTTGGCGACCAGATTGGTGATGGCCAGCGTATTGGCGATGGTGACGGACGCCTGCCAGCCGGCCTGCGCCGTGGTGGGCAGCGAGTCGCGGAATTCCGCCAGCACGCGTGGCAGCAGGTAGTTGCCGATGGTGGTACTGGCGCCGATGCGTAGGGCGCCGATCTGCGCATCCGCATCGTGCGCCCAGCTCTCGATGCCGCGGGCGCCATCCAATACGGCCAGTGCCTGCGGCAGCATCATGCGACCATTATTGTTGAGCAGCAGGCGCTTGCCCACGCGGTCGAACAGCTGCAGGCCCAATAGCGACTCCAGCTCGTTGAGCGCCGCGCTGGTGGCGGACTGCGACAGGGCGATCTCGTTCGACGCGGCGGCCGTACTGCCATGTTCGACGATGGCCAGGAAGATTTGCAGCTGACGCAGGGTGAGGCGTGGGGCAGTCATGGCGAGCGATCAAGCTGGTTGATTGCTTGATTCTGCCATATTGAGCTGCAGGCTGTTTGGCTCGGCTCTTCTCATGGGCAGTTTGTCTCGCCGTAGGGGCGATAGGGTTCGCTCGGCCCGGCCATATCGCTTTGCGCCCAGTTCATCCCGCTAAATCCGCATTTCGTCTCAAGCCGCCCCTGTCGTGTAACGGACGCGCGAGAATCCTTATCAGACGACATCCGGTGGTGCTCGTTGCTTGGAACAGTCATGAAATTTTGGGGCAGTTTTAGGAGGGGGAGGTCGAATCGCCTTCGCATACTTTGCGGACGTAGTTACCGCTCGCGCGGCGGATGTGGCGATATTCTTGGATGAGTGATTGCGTCGAATGGGTGCTTCCTGTCCCGACGCTGAGTCATATCGGTATACAAGTGGCGAGTAGGGTGCCGTATCCCGGATTCATGCACGGCGTTGCATTGGGATATGGCATCCGGATTCGCAGATGAATTGCTGCAGAAGAATTTCTCCGGGCTTTGGGTTTGCTGCTTCGGGGTCGCCTGGCTGGGCGACCCCTTTTCTTTTGAAGTGCGCCCTAGCGGTAGCGCGCCAGGATTTGCGCCAGCGTACCGTCGCGCTCTAGGCCACTGACGGCGCGATTGATCTGCTCGGCGGAAATGGCGAGCCGAGGTGAGAAGCCGCACTGTGCTTTGAATTGTGAAGTGGGCAACGTCGGCAGGCTGCGCAGCTCGGGCGTAGTGCGTGCCTCGTAGGCCAGGCTTAGCGAATCGACGATGGCGTACTGCGTGCGACCGGCCAGCAGCTTGCGGACATTGACCTGCATGGTGGGGGCATCGTCGCGGACATAGCTGTCGCCCAGGCTGGCTGTCAGCTGCGGATAGGCGTAGCCCAGCACCGTCCCTACCGTCTTGCCACGCAGTTCGCCAAGCGAAGCGAGTGTAGGCGCATCGCGCCGCATCAGGATGACTTCAGCGTTCGGGATGAAGGGTGCTGTCCAGGTGAGTGGCGCGTTCACCCATTGCGGCGTCGCATAGCATATGGCGTCGGCACGGCCCGCCCGCAGGTCGTCCTCGATACGCTTGCGCGAAGTGACTACGAAGCGCGCCTGGCGCCCCAGGCGTCGCGCGATTTCGGCACTGATTTCACCGACGATGCCGTTGCCCGCCGCGCCGTCGGTCGATAGTTGCAGCGGTGCGGAGTTGGTCGTCGAGACGACGAAATCCAGCGGCGGTAGATCGGTCGCACGGGCAGTGGTCAGGCAGATGAGGATGATGGCAGTTTGCAGCCGGTATTGCGGCCGGTGTGGAAGGCTGTCGTTACGCATTGGCCCAATGGTACAAGTTTCACGGTGGTACGCAACTGGACTCTGACCGTTGCTCGGGCAGATGGGCTTCCGCCTTGTCATCTAATCGATGCTCGCTAACATCAAGGATGATTGTAGTGCACAGCCCTACGACCTAATCCGCGCCCCGGCCGTTGTTTGCCACGTACGATTCATGCTCGCGTTGGGAGTTGCCATGCTCGCCCGCTGGATGTTCGCGCTAGTCTTTGTCTTGTCTATTCCGGCCTTGGCTCACAATACGAGTCCGGTCGCCGGCGCAACGCTGGCGGTGAGTTATGGCGGTGCGCCCGGCGCCATCTCGGTTACGCCGTTTCCCAACGAGGACTGCGTGGTTTCCGTACAGGCGACTGAGATCCTGCCGAACGGGGCAATGATCGGTAACGCGTCGGACTCGATCTACGGTCGGACGCCGCCGCAGCTCAATATTGTGAACACCTCGGCAAATCCGGCGCTTGCCGTGTACTTCTCCGTATCGCCTGCCTCGCATGTGGGAGGCACGGCCTACGTCGGCGTGCATCTAACCTGGGCTGCAACGGGCTACAACACGTCGGGTGCCTCGGAATCCGACTGCGACGGCTCCGGCGACTTTGAATTTACCGTCCAGATTACCGACAACGATGCCGCTTGCGGGTCGGCAACCAATAGCGTGCTGTTCACGACTGCGCCGTCGGCCAGTGCGCTGTGTTCGGCTGGTACGCCAGGCAGCGTGTCGCCGAGTACCACGGTGCCATGGACGTGGACTTGCGTGTCGAGCTATGGCGGCAGCAATGCTTCCTGCGCCTCGCGTTCGCCTACCGCAGACGGCGCCTGCGGCGCTGCGAACGGGGCCGTGCTGACGGCTACTCCGTCGCCCGCAGACCTGTGCGCGGATGGGTCACCCAGCAGCGTACTGCCTGGCACGGCCACCACGCCCTGGACCTGGGTCTGCCAATCCCAGTCCTCGAGTGGCACGGATGCCGCCTGTGCATCTGCCCTCAACGGGGCCTGCGGTACGGCAGTGGGCTCTTCCGTCTGGAACCCACCCGACGTCAGCAATTTCTGCTCGGTAGGCACCGCCAACAGCGTATCCGCAGGCTGGGGCGACACGGCCTGGACGTGGACCTGCAATGGCATAAACGGCGGGTCGAATGCCTACTGTTCCGGCCCGCCAGTTGGGGTGAATGGCGCTTGCGGATCGGCCGCGGGTACCGTCCTGACGAGCGCGCCCGCGCAATCGGCCTATTGCTCGGCCGGTACCGTCAGTACCGTATCGACTGGTTCGGCAACGGTAGCGTGGACATGGACCTGCCTGGGTAGCAACGGCGGCAGCAACGCCAGCTGCGCCTCCGCCGTGACCACGGCCAGCAACGGCGCCTGCGGTGCTGCCGATGGGAGCTACGTCAAGGCAGCGCCAAGCGCCAATCTGTGCTCCGCCGGTGCGGCCAGCGCCGTAGCTGGTACCGGGCCCTGGGGCTGGACTTGTGCAGGCAGCAACGGTGGCAACCCTGCCAGTTGCATGGCGTGGCCTGAACCACCCGGGGCGGTCGACGGCAAGTGCGGCGCCGCCGACGGTTCAGTAGTCGCCGCGGCGCCAGCTGCAAACCTTTGCTCGGCCGGCACCGCGAGCAATGTGGTGGGTACGGGCCCGTGGAGCTGGGTATGTTCCGGCAGCAATGGCGGTAACAATGCAGGTTGCAAGGCGTGGCTGAAAGGGGTCAACGGGGTCTGCGGGGCGGACAATGGCGCATTCCTGTTCGTCGCACCGGCGGGGCCGGGGCTATGTACTACGGGCAATGCAACGCCGGTCGCGGGGATTGGTCCATGGACGTGGACTTGCCAGGGTAACGGAGGGGTAGGCAGCGCCAATGCGAATTGCACGGCCTTCCTTGCGCCGCAACCGGTGAACGGCAGGTGTAGCGTGCCATTTGGCGCCTATCTGTCGAAGCCGCCGGGTACGCTCTGCGCGACGGGTGCCGCGGGTGCAGTGACGGGCGTGGGGCCGTGGAGCTGGACCTGCTTTGGCCTGAACGGCGGCGTTAATGCCTTCTGCCAGGTGAATCCATTCCCGTCGGCCGTATGTGGTTCGGCCAACGGTACGGTTGCGACGAGTGCGCCGGGCGTCAATCTGTGCACGGTCGGCACGGCGAGCAGTATCGCCGGCAGCGGCCCCTGGACCTGGACTTGCAGCGTAGGGAGTGCAGGCGTCTCGGCAAGCTGTTCGACCGCCACGCAAAACACCCATACCGACTGCCTGTTCGATTGGGGT
>JAFAKZ010000047.1 GCA_019234745.1 Burkholderiales bacterium | reverse complement strand
TGCCCCATCTGCAAGATCGCCCTGTGGAGCAATTACGCCGGCGGCGGCGACAAGGTCCGCTTCGTGCGCGTGGGCACGATGGACAACCCCGACCTCTGCCCGCCGGATATCCATATCTTCACGGCATCCAAGCAGCCTTGGGTGGTGTTGCCACCAGGGGGGCCCGCGGTGGAGGAGTATTACAAGTCTGCGGAGTATTGGCCGGCGGAGAGTTTGGCGCGGAGGAAAGCGTTGCTTGGGTGATGAGCTGAAGTGTGTATGTTCGGTAGATTCGTAGGTCGGAAAAGCGAAGCGCCTTCCGACGCATGGAATCTCCGAGTGTTCACATTCGTTGGATTTTGTAGGTAAGCTAATTTATGGATTTGGTTGATCTGAAACATCAGCGGTAAGACAATCATTCCATGCGTCGGAAGGCGCTTCGCTTTTCCGACCTACGTGCTGAACGGAGATGATGCTCATGGCTGATTACTTGAATGCCGTCGTCACGCTCGTTGTTGGGGCCATCGCGCTACTAGTCTATCGGTTGACGAGGCGGGCTGAGAGGCGCAATGCCGCCATTATTGTACTCATGGATATACGGCGTGCAGAGGACGTCATACAGGCGACGCTGCAGAAGGGTTTTATCGATATGTCGATGAGAGTTATCATGACAGAAAATAACTGGGCCAAATATAAACATCTGTTTGCGGATAAATTCTCTCACGATGATTTCAAGGCCTTTAATCTGTTCTTTGATTCATGCTATGAAATTGAAGATGCCAGGCGGCGTGTTAGGGATGTGTTTAATGCTAATTTGATTGCTAAAGCAACTGCGGTTCAAGAGATGTTGTTGCGGAATTTGGAGGGAGATGATGGTGTTCGTAAAGCCAAGAGGGAAAGTATAATTGAATCGGTAAATTCGGAGGAATATGCCTTTGATCCTCGCGAGCCAAAGAAAAGAATTTTTCAGGAAATTCTTATAATTAATAAACTATCTGGTACGACAGCATTCGAGAAACTGAAGAGGATCGCCGAAGAGCGCTTATCGCAGGCTAGGCTCAACTCGTAGAGCACAACACGTTTTGCAGGTTGCGCTCTACGATTGAACATCGCTCACCTACACCAACTTCGCCTTCACATAACTCCCCGGCGCATCCTCGATCGCCTTGAGTTTCCCACCCCCCGGCTTGCGCGCCGCCACCTGCTTCCCGCAATGCGGCGCCACCCAGGCCGACCAGTCGTTCCACCATGAGCCCTCATGTGCCGTCGCGCCGACTAGCCAGTCGGCCGGCTTGGCGGGCAACTCGATGTCGTGCGTCGTGTAGCCGTACTTGTTCGCCGCGGGCGGGTTGACGATGCCGGCGATATGGCCCGATCCGCCCAGCACGAAGCGCTTGGGGCCGGCGAACAGGCGGGCGCCCGCATAGGTGGACTGCCACGGTGCGATGTGGTCTTCGCGCGTGGAGATGAAATAGGCCGGCGTCTTGATCTTGCGCATGTCGATGGGCACGCCGTGCAGTGTGACGCCACCCGGCCGGCATAAGAGATTCTGCTGGTACATCTTGCGCAGGTAGAAGCGGTGCATAGCGGACGGCATGCGCGTGGAGTCGCAGTTCCAGTACAGCAGGTCGAAGGCCATGGGCTCGCGGCCCAGCAGGTAGTTGTTGACCACGAAGCTCCAGATCAGGTCGTTCTCGCGCAGCATATTGAACACGGTCGCCATCTGGTGTCCTTCCAGATAGCCCTTCTCGTCCATATACGTTTCGATGCTCTTGAGCTGGATCTCGTCGATGAACACGCCCAATTCGCCCGGATCGGTGAAGTCGATCATCGTGGTGAAAAGGGCTGCCGACTTGATGCGGCTGGCCGGGTAGCGCTTGTCGCCGGCGGCGGCCATCCAGGCGAGCGTGGCCGACAGCAGGGTACCGCCGATGCAGTAGGCTGCAGCATTCACCTGCTTCTCGCCCGTGGCCGCCTCGATGGCGTCGAGCGCGGCCAGTGGGCCTTCCATCATATAGTCTTCGAAATCCTTGTCGCGTAGCGCAGCGCCCGGGTTCACCCAGGAGATCACGAACACCGTGTGGCCCTGGCCAACCAGCCAGCGGATCAGCGAGTTCTTTTCCTTCAGGTCCAGGATGTAGAACTTGTTGATCCACGGCGGCACGATCAGGAGCGGCGTCTGGTGCACCTTCTCCGTGGTGGGCGTGTACTGGATCAGCTGCATCAGGTCGTTCTGGAACACGACCTTGCCCGGCGTGGTGGCAACGTTCTCGCCCAACTTGAATGCCGTGAGGTCGGTCATCCGCGGCATCAGCCGGCCGCCGTTACGCTCCAGGTCGTCCATCATCTGCTGCAGGCCCTGCATCAGGTTCTCGCCGCCGGACTCCAGTGTCGCTTTCAGTACGGCCGGATTGGTGCTGGCGAAATTGGTGGGCGACATGGCGCCGATGAACTGGCGCGTGTAGAAGGCGACCTGCTTGGCCGTGTGCTCGTCCAGACCGTCCACGCTCGCTACGCCGTCCTGCAGATGGCGCGACGCCATCAGGTAGGCCTGCTTCATAAAGGCGAACATCTGGTTGCTGGCCCACAACTCGTCCTTGAAGCGCTTGTCCGGTGTCTCGTCGTTTAGCGGCTTGCCCAACCAGAACTGCGCCATCGCGTCCTGCGCCAGCTTGGCATAGTCCATCCAGAAACCTACCTGCATGCGCATCACGGGTTCCGGGCGTTCCATCAGGGCACGCAAGAGGTGGCTGAAGGCGTTCTGGATGCTGTCGGGGTCGGGAATCTGGACGGTGGGCGCACCGCTTGCGGTCTGGTGTATCTGCGCCTGGACGAGCTTCTGCCAGCGGGTGGCCAAGTCCTGGAGTTGGGTGAGGCGGTGCTGTACGTCGGTCATGGGCCGGTCTCCTTATTCGGCCCAGTTTAGCTGTTTGTATTCCATGTAGGTTGGGTAGAGCGCAGCGAAACCCCACATGTTGGGCTTGCGAGAAGATTGTTGGGTTTCGCTGCGTTCTACCCAACCTACGAACCATTCAAAAATACAGAAGGAGAAAGTGATTTCTTTCCGATATCCATCGTGAAAGCCAGGCAGGACAATACGGGCGTGAATGAAAGGACCCGTCGTATGTCGTTGCCCACTCTGTTTGTCTCCCACGGCTCCCCCATGCTGGCCAAGGATCCCGGTGCGACCGGCGCGGCTTGGCAGCGCATGGCGGCGGAGCTGCCCAAGCCGCGCGCCATCGTCATCGCATCCGCCCACTGGATGACACAATATCCCGTGGTGAGCACGGCGACGGCGCCCGTTACCATCCACGATTTCTACGGCTTTCCGGAATCCCTGTATCGCCTGGGCTACGAGGCCCACGGCGCACCAGCCGTAGCCGAGCAGGTGGCTGCACGCATCCATGCCGCCGGCATGCGGGTAGGTGTCGACCCTGCGCGTGGATTGGACCATGGTGCCTGGGTGCCGCTGCGTAGCATGTATCCGCAGGCCGACGTCCCCGTCTTCCAGCTTGCTATCCAGCCGCGCGAGACACCTGGGCATCACTACCAGGTGGGCCGCGCGCTGGCTGGGCTGGGCGAGGAGGGCGTGCTGGTGCTCGCGTCCGGCAGCATGACGCACAATCTGCGCGACCTGCAACCTAACCTGGCCGACGGCACGGCCGGCAACGACTATGTGACGGCATTTGCCGAATGGATGCATGAAAAACTCCTAGGCCGCGACATTGGCGCCTTGCTCGACTACCGCCGCCGTGCGCCGCACGCGCAGTGCGCGCACCCTACCGACGAACACTTGCTGCCGCTCTATGTGGCGCTGGGTGCTGCGGGCGATAATGTCGACGCTCTGCGCTGGCACCAGGACATCACGGCCGGCGGGCTGTCGATGGACGCTTACCGCTTCGATCGTACCCAATCCCTACACTGAGCTGAGCCGCCACCCCTGCTTGCTTCGCCAACGTGCGGGAGCTAAACCGAAGGATGCGGACAACGGTCGTCGCCATTCGGTGACGTAGCCCATATCCCCGTCTGCAGGCGATGGCCGGACCGATACCGGCCGAGGGAGAGTCGACGGTGCGTTTGACCATACGGCGGCGCTTGGCTTTGGCGTTCGGTGTGTTGCTGGCTGTGGTGATGGCGATCGCCTGGCTCGCTCTAAGCCAGATCGACACCGACCGCGCCGAATTGCGCAGCATCGTCTACGGCGATATGCAGGCCGCGCACCAGGCGCAGCTGCTGTACGCCTCGATACGCGAAATCTCCGTGGCCGTGCGTAATATCGCGCTGTTTTCCGACCGCGCCGATGTCGATGCGGAGATCGCCCGCGTGGCCCAAAACCGCAAGCGCTACGCTGCCGCCTTTGCGCAATTGCAAGGCATCGCCAACGATCGCGGCAACGAGCAGGAGCGTACCGCGCTGGAAGCATTGCCCGGCCTTGCCGCGGCGACAGAGCCCGCCATCGATCACGTACTGGCCGTCGCGCGCGGTGGTAATCGCAATCAGGTAGGCGACTTGCTGCTGCACGAGGTGCGCCCGCCGCAAAGTCGCTGGCTGGCTCGCCTGGCCGAGCTGGAAAACGACGAGTACCAACATAGCCAGGTCCGCTTCGAGGCTGTCGCTGCGCTATATGAGGCTGCGCGTACCCGCATGGTCACTTTGGCCGGCATCGCTGTCGCCAGCTGCGTGTTCACCGCATGGTGGTTCAGTCGTCGCCTCCTGCGCCAACTGGGAGGCGAGCCTGATTATGCGGCCGAAGTGGCGCGGGCCGTCGCG
>JAFAKZ010000122.1 GCA_019234745.1 Burkholderiales bacterium | reverse complement strand
GTCGCCGCGCAGGATACGCGTGGAATAGTCGCGGATCAGCGTACGGCCGTTATAGCCCTTGCTCACATGTTCCAGTTCGGCGACCAGCTTGCCGGATCGCTCGCCCGCATCCAGCGTGAAATTGACGCTGCCCAGCCGTTCGCGCCGCGCCGCGCGGTCGCGCCGCAATTGCTCAAGGCGTCGTACGCGCCCTTCGTTACGTGTACGACGCGCTTCCACGCCCTTGCGTATCCACACTTCTTCCTGGGCCAGGAACTTGTCGAACTTGCGGTTCTCGACCGCTTCCTGCGCCAGCATATCGGCCTTGCGCGCCTGGTAGGCAGCGAAATTGCCGGGGAAGCTGGCGAGCAAGCCGCGGTCCAGTTCGATGATGCGGGTCGCTACGTTGTCCAGGAAGCGGCGGTCGTGCGTAATCAGCAGGACGGCACCCTGGAAGGACTTTACCAGGCCTTCTAGCCATTCGATGGCGGACAGGTCGAGGTGGTTGGTCGGCTCGTCCAGCAGCAGTACTTCCGGTTCGGCCACCAGCGCGCGGGCCAGCGCCACGCGCTTTTTCCAACCGCCGGAGAGTTCGGCCATCTTGCGCTCGGGCGGCAGGCCCAGGCTCGATAGCGTCGCGGAAATCAGTGAATCGATGCGCCAGCCGTCTTGCGCCTCCAACTCATGCTGCAGCGCCGTCATGCGCTCCAGTGCCGAAGCATCGTGCGCCGATGCCGCGGCCGCAGCGTGATAGTCCGTCAATAGCTGGCGCAGCTCGCCCAGGCCTTCTGCCACCGCGTCGAACACGGTCATGTCCGGGTCGAAGGGGGGCTCCTGTGGTACGTAGGCGACCTTGGCCTGGTTGGCTATGCGCACCACGCCATCGTCGAGCTTGATGGTGCCCGCAACGGCCTTGAGCAGCGAGGACTTGCCAGCGCCATTGCGGCCGATCAACCCGACGCGTTCGCCTGGTTCCAGTGCGAAGTCGGCATGATCGAGCAGGGGGACGTGACCAAATGCGAGGCAGGCGCCTTCGACGGTGAGAACAGCCATGAGGTGCAACCGAAAGAATCAAGAGTGTGGATTATACGCGCATGCGCCTGCCCGACTAAGCGCCGCCTTCGCATCCTGCCGACCTATAGATGCTTTGAAAAGTGCACTGTCGAGCGTTAGCGAGGCTCCGTGCGTGGTTCTTGCCGCTTTAGCGGCTTTAGAACCACGGCCTCCCCCTTGCGGGGACTCGCGGCGGCACCCGTAAAGGGCATGCCGCGGATTGTAAGCCGCTAAAGCGGCAACAACCGCGCAACGAGGGCGGGGGGAGTGGAATCAAGCGGCGATAACTCGTTGATTTCCTGCTGGCCTAAAGCGCACGGCTCCGCCGGGCGAAAGCTGAAGCTTCAGTTTGTCACCCTTTGCAGAGCTTCCTTATTGGTGTAGGTCAAACGATTACACCGAAGCTCAGCAATCGGCGTAATCTGCGCTAATATCAGACATAATTGATAGATATACGAAAATAATTACGAGAGACAGGGTTTCCAAATGGCAGAACTAGCTGGCTTTGGGCTCACCGAAGATGCCGAAACGCATAAGCTGATTGCGCATTTTGAACCGGCGGAGGGCCGCATGCCGCCTGATTCCGCGTTTGTTCGGCAATGTATTGCCGATCAAAACCTGGCCGAATGCTTTATTGACGAACATGCAATTACGGCATTTACGGTGAAATGCCGCGAGGCCTCCCAAAGTGGGGAGGTCGCACCTGTCGACGGTGTTATCGGCGAGCGCCGCGACGGCTGGGTGGAGGTTACGCTATCGGACAACCGCATGTCGGCCTGGCTTTCGCTGTCGCCTCCGAAGGGTGGCAAGCCCATCGCCGTTGCAGAGATCAACAGTGCGATTGCCAACAAGGGCATCGTGCACGGCTTGCTGGGCGAGGCTTTGTCGCAAGCCATCCTGTCAGGTGAATGCAATAGCGTCCTGATTGCCGAAGGCACGGAACCCACTCCTGGTGTCGTCGCCAAATTCGAAAGCCAGTTGGACGCACTGCGCGCGCACGACGCCAGCGACTACGAAAAGGTCGATTACCGTGACCTGGGCGAACTCCTGCTTGTCGACCCGGGCACGCCGCTGCTCAAGCGCATCCCCGCCGTGCAAGGCGTCGATGGCCGCGATGTTTGTGGCCGCGTCGTGCCTGTAAAGCCTGTGCCGGACCAGGGCTTTGCCAAGGGTCTCACGGGCGTCAGTATATCGGAGCAGGACGCCAACCTGCTGATTGCCATCATCTCCGGCCAGCCCAAGGTGCAGAACAATAGCGCCACGGTGAACCCCGTCATCGATCTTCAGCATATCGACCTGGAAAGCGGCAATATCGAATTCGACGGCACGATCAAGGTAAAGGGCGACATCAAGGCCGGCATGTCGGTGCGCGTGTCGGGGGATGTGATCGTGCAGGGTACGGTTGAGTCGGCCGAGATCGTCGCGGGTGGAGACGTGGTCGTGAAAGGCGGCATCGTCGGGCGGGCGGACACCAGCGCGACAACGGTGGAAACGGCGCGGATCAATTGCAATGGTTCGCTGGAAGCGCGCTTTGTCGAACACGCCCGCGTCATGGCCGGCAAGGACATCATCATCCACACGGCCGCACGCCAGTCGGAGCTCTACGCGGGGCAGGAGATCGTGATCGGCAAGTCCGGTTCGGCGCAGGGGCAGATCATCGGCGGCCAGGCCCGCGCGCTGTTGAAGGTCAAGGCTGCGGTGCTGGGCGCCAGCTCAGGTACGCCGACCGTCGTACAAGTTGGCTTCGATCCGCGCGTCAACGCGGAACGCCTCAATATTGAAACGAACCGCAAGCGTCGATTGGAAGAGTACGCCCGGGTGAAGCAGTTGCTGACCTTTATCGATCAGCATCCTGCCAAGGGTGAGGGCGGCGTCAGGGAGAAGGCGCTCAAGACGCGAGAGCAGATCGACACGGACATCGCCAATATGGATGCGCGGCTGACCGAGATCAATGACCAGCTGGAGTTAGTGGAAGGCGCGTCGATCGAAGTGGGCAAGCTGATCTATGGCGGTGTCAACTTGCAGGTGGGCAACAAGCTGATGCATGTGCTGGACGAGCGCCAGGGCGGCAAGATTCGCCTGGTCGACGACGAGATTCTAATTAGCTAAAGCAGGGAAACCCTTATCCCATAAGGGTTTGTGCTTCGACGGAAAAGCGGTACCATCCGCGGCTTCGTAGTTTGTCCAGTAAAGGTTGGGTTCATCATGCCCCGTTCCGCGTCCTCCAAGAACACGTCGCCCGTTTCACTGCGCATCCGCGAGCGGATTGCGACGGCTGGTGCGCGCTTTCACGCCAACGACAATATCGCCCAGTTCATCGAGGACGGCGAATTGGAAGCGCTGCAGGCGGAGGTACAGGCCAAGCTGATGGGCGTGCTGGAAAGCTTGGTCATAGACGTCGAGAGCGACCACAACACACAGGATAC
>JAFAKZ010000210.1 GCA_019234745.1 Burkholderiales bacterium | reverse complement strand
TTGCGTTGAATTGTACCGGCAGTTTCGAGGGTGGCAAGCCTGAACCTAAGTTTAAGCCACGCTTCTCTGCTGCCGCTCGACCCATTCGGCGACCTGCGGCGCCAGCGCCTTGCAGGTGATCATCGCCGACTGCGCCAATTGCGCCTTTTCCTGGCTGACATGCTGCAGGCTTTCGACCACCTTCCGGAGCATGTCCTTGGCGAAGTTGGGATTGCCCAAAGCGGGTTTGATGGCGGGGCCGAACGAGGCCTTCATGGCCTGGACCAGCACATCGGCCTTGTCGATGTTGAGGCGCATCATCTCCTGCAGATTGTCGCCGTCGATATAGCTCAGCACGTCGCCATAGATTTCGGCCAGCGGCCGGTCGAGTTCGGCGCACACATTGAAGAACTGCTTGTCGCGCGCGAAGAAATCGAAGGCCGATTCGCCCAAGATCTTGCGATAGAACTGATACATGTCCTTCGTCCAGACGCCGACCCCGGCAAGCGCCGCGGGACGGGCCAGGAAATTGGGGAAGTCGTCGCCGACGGTCTGCTTGGCTTTCCTCAGCGTCGGATGGTCGAGCTGGATGAAGTCGCGGATGGCCTCGAAGGTGGTCAGGCCGTGAATAGTCTCGCCCAGTTCGAGCAGATGGGCGCTGTTCAGCATGTTGTAGGCGGGCAGCAGCGGCAGCTGCCAGTCGAAGGCCATGCATTTCGAGATCTCGCGCACCTTGCGCTCGTCGAACCCGCCGGCGACCTTGCGCTCGACCTGCTCGGTCTTGGTGAACAGGCCGCCGAAGACCTTCTTCTTGACCGTCTCGGTGACGACCCTGGGCGGCTCCTTGTTTTCCTGCTCGAGATAATGGCGCGCGCAGGTCTTCACCAGCAGCTGCTGGATCTGCAGCAGGGATACACCGCACACCAAGGTTGCCTCTTCGTCGGTGACCGGATTGCCGTCCGCATCCTTGACGAGGCCAGCCGCCAATTCGGGGTTGGCGCGATAGGCCTTTATGAAGCGGTAGAGCTCGCGCGGATCGTAGGTGATCGATTTGTAGCTGGCGTCGGGGGCCAGCTTGCCGTCGGTCTTGAAGATTTCGATGATCTTCTTCAGCGCGTCGATAATGTTTCGCTTCGTCTCGCTGGTCATTTCGACGGGCGGCGGCAACTGAGGCAACGTCATCGCGCTAGGATCCGGTATTTGTTCGAGCTTTCAGAAGTGCGCCGGAAAATAGCACACGAATCACGGCTGGGGAAAAGTAACTTATTCCGGCAGGCCGGTGCCTTCGGAGGCGCGAGTCTTGTCGGCGGTCGCGCCGCCGGCACCGGGCATCGGCGAGGAAATGCGGTCGGAGCTTTGCCAGCTTTCCGTATAGGCCTGAACCGCCAGGCGCACGGTCGACAGCAGCGCGTCGGAATCGGTGAGCGAGTCGGGGGCCTTGTCGGCCCAGGGCAGATTGCCATAGCGCAGCGCGGCGCGGGCCAGATCGGCGGGCGGGGCGGCGTGGCGCGACGTATGGCCCGGATTTTCCATGACGTGCTGCACTCGGTCATAGAGCGCGGCGACCGTCTGGGCCGAATGGTCGCGCTCATAGAACATTGTGTGGTTTTTGGCGGCGGCGTGCGGAACCAGATCGGCGGCGGCCTGCTCGGGGTTTTCCTCGCGCGCCTTCAGCATCTTGATGGCGCCGGCCGGCCCGAGGAAATGGGCGAGGTAAAGCTCGGTCGAACCGACCTTGCGACCCAGGCTGTGCTCCAATTTGTGCCGGTTGTCGTTGGCATATTCGCCGGCGATCAACGACGACAGGGCCGGATCCTTGCGCAGCGACAGGATATGCTGGCGCTGTTCCTCGTCGGCGACCGAGAACTGGCCCTTGCCGTCCTTGTGAATCATGTCCGCGACCTTGCCGAGGCCGTATTTCTCGCCATGCAGCTTGACCAGCTGCAGCCAGGTGTTCTGGGTGAACTGGAACAGGCCGGCGGCCGAGGAATGGCGGGATTTGGCCTCGGCGGAGAGGCTGCTCTCCTTGTTGGCCTGCGCCATCAGATAGTCGAAACTGACGCCGGTCTCTCGGCTGGCGCTGCGGATATGCGAGGTGACGCCCTCGATCTCCAGCGCGCGGCTGGCGA
>JAFAKZ010000021.1 GCA_019234745.1 Burkholderiales bacterium | reverse complement strand
TGGCGCGGGCGGTGCAGCACGAAGTCGACCACTGGCTGGTTGAGCCCCAGGCTGCGCGGGTGGCCCACGCCGATGCGCAGGCGCCAGAAGTCCGGCGTACCCAGCATGGATTGTATGTCCTTGAGGCCATTATGTCCGGCGTGGCTACCGCCTTGCTTGAGCTTGGCTTCGCCAGGCAGCAGGTCGAGTTCGTCGTGCACCACGAGAATCTCGTTGGGCAGAATCTTGTAGAAGCGCGCCAATGCCGCCACGGCTTGGCCGGAGCGGTTCATATAGGTGGTCGGTTCCAGCAGCCACACCTCATCGCCGCCATGGCTGGCGCGGGCTACCGTACCGAAGAACTTCGTTTCCGGCTTGAGCGTGGCGCCCAGGTCGTGGGCGAGTGCGTCCACCCACCAGAAACCCGCGTTATGGCGCGTATCGATGTATTCGGGCCCGGGGTTGCCCAGCCCCACGACGAGGCGGATGGGGGCGCCGGCTGCAGTGGTCATGCCTGCTGCTCCTGTGCGGTGCGTACGAAGGCCGCAACGATGGGGTTCAGTTTGCCGCGCTGGGCATCGCACCCATAGTCGATCGCGGCTGGCTGGTCGTCATCGCGTGCTCCCAGGCAGGGGCGGCCCGTTTCGTGCGCGAAATGAATGGCGGCAACGATGCCGTCAAAACTGGCGTAGGGGCCGCCCGGCACGCACCAGATGCCGTTGAAGGCGGCGAGCCGCGTGGCTGCATTGTGCGCCAGCGTATCTGTTGCAATCCACTCGTGCTCGACAACGCCGCTCAGCTGCTCAGCCGCGTATGCCAGCGCCAGGGGGATGGCCTGATGTGCCGCGTTCGTCGGGTCGAACTCACCGACGATGGCGATGCGGGCGCGTGGATGCAGAGGCATGGGGGCGATCGTTGCGAACTGGGTGGCTTCGAATTCAAACATAAAAACGGCCCGTCGAGCCGAAGCTGGACGAGCCGTCATGACGCTGCGACCGGTTACTCGGCTGCGGGCGCTGCTTCTTCCTCTGCAGCATCGCCACCGCGAACACCGAGGATGGTAGCCACAGTTGCGTTGTCGCCGTGCTTCAGGGCAACGAACTCAACGCCGGCCGGCACCTTGACGTCAGCCAGGTGGATGGAGCTACCAGCTTCCAGGTTCTTCAGGTCCACTTCGATGAACTCAGGCAGTTGGCCCGGCAGACAGGACACGTCGGCTTCCGTCATCACGTGCGAGATGATGCCGCCGCCTTGCTTGACGCCAGGGGCCACGTCGCCGTTGATGAAGTGCAGCGGCACCTTGATGTGAATCTTTTCGTTCGGATTCACACGCTGGAAGTCCACGTGCATCACCAGCTGCTTCCAGGGGTGGTATTGCGCGTCGCGCAGCAGGACGGGCTGAGCCTTGCCGTCGATGTTCAGCGACAGGATGGAAGCGTGGAACGCTTCGTTCTGCATGGCGTAGTACAGGTTGTTGTGGTCCAGTTCCACAGCTTCCGGCTCTTGGCCGAAACCGTAGACGATACCGGGGACCTTGCCAGCGCGACGCAGGCGGCGGCTCGCTCCGGTGCCCTGGTCAACGCGCTTGTTGGCGATAACTTCGATGGTCATGTTTTCATACTCCAGAACTACAAAAAAACGTATCGCCCGCGACCAGGCGATACGACGTAAACGGACCCGCCGAGGCGAGTCCGTCAATCCCTATTAATCAACGAACAGCGTCGAAACGGACTCTTCGTTGTTGATGCGGCGCAGCGTCTCGCCCAGCAGCGGGGCAATCGACACCACGCGGATGCGGTCGCTGGCGCGGGCGGCATCCGACAGCGGAATCGTGTCGGTGACGACCAGCTCGTCCAGGTCCGATTCGCGGATGCGCTCGACGGCGGCGCCCGACAGCACCGGGTGCGTGGAATAGGCCAGCACGCGCTTGGCACCGTGCGCCTTGAGCGCGGCGGCAGCTTTGCAGAGCGTGTTGGCCGTGTCGACCATATCGTCCATGATCAAACAGGTGCGGTCGGCCACGTCGCCAATGATGTGCATCACTTCAGCCACGTTCGCCTTGGGGCGACGCTTGTCGATGATGGCCAGCTCCGTGTTGAGCTGCTTGGCCATGGCGCGGGCGCGCAGCACGCCACCCACGTCCGGCGAGACCACCATCAGGTTCTCGTAATTCTTGGTGCGGACGTCGTCGAGCAGCACGGGCGTGGCGTAGATATTGTCCACCGGCACGTCGAAGAAGCCTTGAATCTGGTCGGCATGCAGGTCCACCGTCAGGAGGCGGTCCACGCCGGCGGCCGTCAGCATATTGGCGACGACCTTGGCTGAGATCGGCACGCGGGCCGAACGGGGACGGCGGTCCTGGCGGGCGTAGCCGAAGTAGGGCATGGCTGCCGTGATACGACCGGCGGAAGCGCGCTTGAGCGCGTCGACCATCAGCAGCACTTCCATCAGGTTGTCGTTGGTTGGTGCGCAGGTGGACTGCAGGACGAACACGTCGCGGCCGCGCACATTCTCCAGCAGCTCGACGGTCACTTCGCCGTCGCTGAAGCGGCCGACGGTGGCACGCCCCACGGTGATGTCGAGGTGCTTGGCAACAGCCTCAGCCAACTGCGGGTTGGCGTTGCCGGTGAAGACCATCAAACTTTCGTAGGCCATGCTCTGATCCCTGACAAAAAAAGAAAGCGTGTAATCGGCATTACACGCTTTCTTATTTCTTTTTGCACTAGCAGAGCGCATACGCGCTCCCAACCGACACAACGATGATACTGGCAGGGGAGGTAGGGATCGAACCTACGAATGTCGGAATCAAAATCCGATGCCTTACCACTTGGCGACTCCCCTTCAACCTACCGAGCCGAACTTTCGTTCAATCCAGCAAATTGCTTAAAGGGTGCTGCATCAAATTCCGTGCTAGGAAGCCTCGCATACTGCCTGGCAGAGACTGCATCACACGCTCGGTTTCCTCCTGTGTGCCAAACGCAGCAAACACACAAGCACCGGACCCGGTCATCATTGCAGGAGCGAACTGGCTTAGCCAATCCAGATACTCTGCAACAATCGGGTACTTCTTTTTCGCTACGGCCTCCAAGTCGTTGCGGACTTGGCTGCTTGGAAAGGCCGCCATTATTATGGGTGGCGTGTCTCGTGTCAAGTCTGGGTCGGAAAAAATCTCGACGGTCGGCACCTGCACGGGTGGGATCAACACAACATACCATTGATCCGGCAGGGAAATCGGCTGGAAACGCTCGCCCACGCCTTCGGCGAAGGCGTCGCGGCCATAGATGAAAAACGGCACGTCGGCACCCAGCTTCAAGCCGATGTCCTGCAGGGCCTGCCGCTTCAGCCCTAGTTGCCATTGATGATTCAGCGCCATTAACACCGTCGCTGCGTCCGAGCTCCCGCCGCCCAGGCCGCCGCCCATGGGCAGGCGCTTGTCCACGCGCAGGCGGCAACCTAGCGCGCAACCCGTCTCCTGTTTCAATAGCCGTGCCGCGCGTACGGTCAGGTCCTGTTCCGGGGCTACGCCGGGCAGCGGCGATTCCAGCACGACCTCGTCGGCGTCCGTGGCTGCGATATGGATGGTGTCGCTGAAGTCGATCAGGCGAAAGGCCGTCTGCAAGAGGTGGTAGCCGTCGGCGCGGCGGCCGACCACGTGCAGGAACAGGTTGAGCTTTGCTGGGGCCGGGTAGGGCGTGAAGGTCATGGCGTTGCGTGGGTTGCGTTCGGCAGCTGCCAGTCGTACAGGGCGATGCTGACCTTCAGGTCGGGTCGCGTCAGCACGAGCTTGGACGGCGCGCCGCTGGCGGGCTGGGGGAACTGGATGCGCCAGCCGTCCTGGTCGAGTTGGCGCGTGTCCGCCGTGTCGCTCCAGGTGGCAGGGCGCGAGGGGTCGGACATGCCCAGCAGCCAGTAGCGCAGGCCCACGGCCGGCAGGCGCCAGCCCAGCTGGCGTTCGGACAGCGTCTCCACGTCGGCCGAGTCGTGTAGCTTGCCGTCGGCGTCATAGTAGCGCGCGCCGTCCGGCAGTAGCTCGATGCGCGCCACCGTTTGGCCCAGCGGATTGCTGATGTCCACGCGGTCGTTGGCACCCTCGTGCGTCCAGCCGAAGCGCACGTTGTAGCCTTTGCCTGCCGCATTCACGGCCACGCGGCCGCTCACCGTGTATAAATCGGGTAGGGATAGAAAGGCGGCGGGCGCCAGGTGCGTCGTGGCGCAGGCCGCAAGCAGCAGGCTTGCGGCCACAAGGAGTCGGCGCATCATTGACCGGTCAGCCGGTGCACCGTTTCAGCCAGCACTTCCTGGTTCGGGTCGAGCTTGCGTCCCTGGTCCCATACCTTGCGCGCCTCGCCCTGGTGGCCGCTGCGCCACAGCGCTTCGCCATAGTGGGCGGCGATTTCCGGGTCGGGCATGGCGGCAAAGGCCTTGGCCAGCCACTGCGAGCCTTCCTGCAGCTTGCCGCGGCGTACCAGCACCCAGCCGAAGCTGTCCTGGATCACGGGATTGTCCGGTTCTTTGGCCAGCGCCTGGCGGATCAGCTGTTCCGCCTCATCCAGTCGGTTCGTGCGATTGGCCAGCGTGTAGCCCAGGGCGTTCAGGCCCGTCGGGCTGTCCGGGTTCAGTGTCAGGAAGCGGCGCAGGTCGCTTTCCGCGTCGGTCACATCGCCCATACGGTCGAAGATCAGCGAGCGGTCATACAGTAGGTCGGGGTTGTCCGCATGGTCGGCTAGGCCGCGGTCCAGGGCCTGGCGCGCTTGCGGCAGGTCCTTCAGGTCCGACCATAGCTGCGCTTCCAACTGAATGTGGGCGACCTGCTCCGCCTTGCTACGGTTGGGTATGTTGGCAAGCTGCTCGAAGGCGGCGTCGTGATGGCCCGTCTTGGCCTCGACATGGGCCAGGCGCGTGGCCGTCTGCACGCGATATTCCGGCTCGTCCACGGCCTCGTACTCAGTACGTGCCTTGTCGTAGTGGCTCTGCTCCTCGGCGATCAGCCCAAGGTGATAGTGCAGGACGCCAGGATGGCGAGGTTGCAGCGTCAAGGCGCGGTTTAACGCACCTTCCGCCTCAGCCAGGCGATGAACCTGCATATCGGCCAGTGCTTCGCCTACGGGGAATTCAATCTCCTTCGGATACTCGCTACCCAGCTTCTGGTAAAGGCGGCGAGCGTCGTCGTAGCGGCCGGCCGAACTGTAGGCGCGCGCAAGCGCCACGCGCAGCTGCAGCGATTGGGGCAGGCGCTTCTGCGCGGCTTCGAGGTAGAGTGCTGAATCGGCCGGCTTGTCCTTCTCGGTAAGTGTACTGCGGAAGATGATGGCGCCGACCCAGTCTGGACGCGCACGCACTGCCTGGTCCGCGGCCTCGATGGCGGCGGCTTGCTCGCCCGCGTCCTGGGCGGCAAAGGCGACGGCCATGGGTGCCTCGGGCAGGTCGTTATGCAGCGCGGCCACGCGGCGGGTCAGGGCGAGCGCTTCCGCCTTGTCAGGGTACTTGGCCAGCATGGAATGCAGGTCGAGCAGGATGGCCGGCGCGGTGCTCGGATCATCCAGCAGCCATTGCGTGATTTCCTTTTCCGCTTCGGCCAATTGGCGGCCGCTCACCAGGATGGCGATGTAGGTATAGCGTGCCTGCAGCGAGGTCGGCGCGTAGTCGCGCCACATATGGCCGGCCATCAGCAGGTTGTCATAGCGACCCGCCTGCGCGGCCAGTTCCAGGGCACGTTCTGCGGCGCGCGGGTCGTGCGTACGGCGCGCCAATTCCAGCCAAGTCTCGGCAGCCAGCTGTGAATTGCCTTCCTCGGCGGCAAAATCGCCCACCAGGAAACCCAGCAGCAGTTCGGGCGTCAGCTCCTGCTTCGGGTAGCTGGCCTCTTCCGCATCCTTGTGCGCTTTGTCGCGAGCGTCGGCCTCTTCGCTGGGGCCGGACTTGCCGTCGTTGTCGTCGGACGCGGCTGGGGGGGCTTGATCGTGGGCGGGCGCTGCGGCCATCGGCACACTGGCGCAACCGGCCAGCAGGAGGCCGGAGAGCAGGCCGGCCAGCGCGAGGTGACGCGCGAGTAGTTGCTGAAACATTTCATCATCCTTTGCCGCGTTTGGGCGGCCATGACGGCATGGTAAAGTCCCGCATGCCATTCCCACAACCGCTAAAACACTTAGATCGCCGGCCGGCGACTTGGTTTCTCGGTTGTGCGGCAGCCTGAAAAGCATCGCGCTTCTAGCAAGCTGCTGATTTATTTGTACATCTAGCAAGCGCACAAGACCAGCATCAAAGAGTCGAACGGACATGCCAGAATTACCAGAAGTCGAAACCACGCGCCGCGGTGTTGCAGGCGGTATTGTCGGACGCACGCTCACGGGCGCCGTCGTACGCCAGGCACGGCTGCGTTGGCCTGTGCCGCCGGACCTGGCCGAACTGGTGGCGGGGCGCGAGCTGGTCGACGTAAGGCGTCGCGCAAAATACCTGCTGTTCGACCTGGGTGCCGGCCATTTGATCGTGCATTTGGGCATGTCAGGTAGCCTGCGCCTGGTGGCGGCCGATGCGGAGCAGGACAAGCACGACCACGTAGATCTGTTGTTCAAGGACGGTCGCATGATGCGCGCGCTGCGCTTTCGCGACCCGCGCCGCTTTGGGGCCTTGCTGTGGCAACCCGGCGAGGCCTTCGTCCATCCCCTGCTTGCCAACCTGGGGCCTGAGCCGCTCGGCGACGATTTCACGGCGGCCTATCTACACCAAGCACTGCATGGGCGCAGCGCAGCCATCAAGCTGATGCTCATGGATGGGCATGTGGTGGTAGGTGTCGGAAATATCTACGCCAACGAAGCACTGTTCCGCGCCGGCATCCGTCCCAGTCGGGAGGCAGGGCGCGTGACGCTACCCGACTGCCAGCGCATCGTCACGGCCATACGGGAAACGCTGGCTGAGGCCATAGCGGCGGGCGGCAGCACCTTGCGCGATTTTGTCGATACGGCGGGTC